>JAQSYS010000161.1 GCA_029256005.1 Sedimentibacter sp. | reverse complement strand
AAATATGGACATGTCCTTATCAGCCCGAATAAAGGCTGAGCTAACAAGCTATAATGGCAAAATGGGAATTTATATTGATGATTTTAAAGGTAATAAAATAGAAATAAATTCAGAAGAAACTTTCGAAACAGCTAGTACAATAAAAACATTTATACTATTAGATTTTTTTCAGCAGATTCATAATAAAACAAAAAGTTTAGACGATATTATTATATACACAGAAGAAAACTTAGAAGATGAGGGAAGTGGGGTTTTAAAAACATTAGACTTTGGTGTTGAAATGACTGCTAAAAGCTATGCAACACTTATGATCATTATAAGTGATAATACTGCAACTAATGTTATGATTGATTATCTCGGTATAGACCATATAAATTCAACAATCAAAAAGTGGGGCTTTGAAAATACAGTTCTTTACAACAAAATAAATTTTAAAAAGTACAAGGATCTTGGAACTACCACACCTAGAGATTATGGCAAGTTTTTTACTATGCTGCATGAAAGAACACTCGTAAGCAAAGAAGCAAGTGAACAAATGCTGGAAATTTTTAAAAAGCAACATTACAATAGCATGCTATCAAAAGAATTTCCGCAATATTATTTATCCGGTGACGACACATTCGCTTCAGAGGATGAACAGATCGTTATAGCTTCTAAAAGTGGCAGTATGAATGCATGTAGAAATGATGGGGGCTTAGTCATAACTCCTTATGGAGAATATGTTATAGCATTATTTAATAAAGAATTTTATGACAAGCTTTATTATCCTGAGCATGATGCTACATTTTACGGTTCAAAGGTCAGTCGTCTTGTACTGGACCAATACTTGGCATTAATGGGGCGTTTAATGTTATAATTTTAATAAATTATTATTTTGGGGGATTTACGATGAGTATAGATTTGGGTTCAAAGGTAAAGGAAGCAAGGAAAACTAAAAAATTAAGTATATCTGTACTCTCAAAAAAATGTGATGTTAGTGAAGGAATGATTAGTCAAATAGAAAGAAACAATGTTGTTCCGTCTGCAATTGTGCTATGGAGAATTGCAATGGCTTTAGATAAGAATATATCATATTTTTTTGGTGAAGAAGGATTAGGCGATGATGTTGTTGTATGCAAAAAAGGACAACATAAGAAGATTGATAGAAGCAGAGGGTATGGTTATTTTGAACTTTTGACACCAAAAAGTAAAAGGTTAATTGAAATGATAAAGGTAGTTATTTTTCCGGGGGAAGAGATAGGTAGTAAACCAATAACGCATGTGGGTGAGGAATGTGGTTATGTAATAAGCGGGAAATTGACTGTTGAAGTGAACGGTAATTATTATTATCTCGAGGAAGGTGACACCATAGAGTTTGATAGCAACATTCCACATCGTTATATAAATGAAAGTGACACAGAATGCATATCAATATGGGCAGAACAGCCATATACATGGTAAATAGAATTTTGGTTAGTATAAGGGTTGCATTTAATATGAATGCAACTTTTTTTTATTTTTGAAGTTATAAAAATAATATGTTATACAATATTTGCTAAAAAATTCAATTAACTTATTTTACAATAAAAAAAGTTAATAAAGTTAATTAAATTAATATATTTTGGGTATAAGCTATATAATATTAAAAAGGAGTGATGCTATGAAAGCTATGGTAATTAATAAGTTCGGAGGACCAGAAGTATTTGAGCTCATGGATATTCCAAAACCGGAAGTTAAGCCGGGATATGTACTTGTGAGGGTAATCGCAAGCAGTCTTAATCCTTTTGAAATAAAGTTGCGTT
Organism: Sedimentibacter sp.; assembly: GCA_029256005.1. Lineage (GTDB taxonomy): Bacteria > Bacillota > Clostridia > Tissierellales > Sedimentibacteraceae > Sedimentibacter. Next base: position 3,379 of record JAQSYS010000161.1, on the reverse strand, counting down.
CAGGACTTTTACCAGAGTTCGCACCGCCATTTCCTGCTGTGTTGAATTCAGATGTTTCAGGGATTGTTGTTAAGGTTGGGGAAAACGTTGAACTATTAAGGCCTGGAGATGAGGTTTACGGTTTTATTGGTGGTATGGCAGATGAATGCGGCGCCTTGGCAGAATATGCTTTAGTAGATGAAGAGCTATTAAGCATCAAACCAAACAACATAGATTTTAAAACAGCTGCATTATTTCCTTTGGTTGGCATATCAGCATATAGAGCTATTATGGAAAACTCACATATTAAGCAAGGTGACAAGGTTCTGATACAGGGAGCAGCAGGGGGTGTTGGACATATTGCCGTTCAGTTTGCTAAAATGTTGAATGCAGAAGTGTATGCTACAGTTTCAAGTGATGAAAAAGCAGAAATAGCGACACATCTAGGTGCAGATTATGTAATTAATTACAAGACCACCGAGGTGAAAGACTATGTTGACAAATATACAGAAGGAAAGGGTTTTGATGTGGTTTTTGATACAATCGGAGCAAGCAATCTTATAAATAGTTTTATTGCTGCAAAAGTCGGCGGACTTGTCTTGACAACAAATTCCAGGGCAACTGTAGACTTAACTCTGCTACATCATAAATCTTTGACGTTAAAAACAATATTTATGGTCATGCCGATTTTTACTAAGACAAACAGAAATGAATTGGGTAATATATTAAATGAAATGAAAAAAATGATAGAGGAAGGCAATCTTACAATATTCAGAGATAAAGCTGAATTTGAGTTTACAGATATATCCAAGGCACACGAATATTATGAAGCTGGAGATATAACAGCAAAAATATCTTTGCTAAACAACTTGATTTAAGCAACATGGGTAAATAATGTTTAAATACATAAATACTGTGGTATAAAGCATATAATAAAAAATCATGATGATATAGGTAAAATGTTGGGCGGTTTTTTTAATAAAAAATAAGAAATAATCTTGATATTGGCTGTGCCTATTGACATGGCCAATATTTTTCATAAGGAGTTTCTATGATAATTAATTTTTCACCATCAAAACATGGATTTCATTTTGGGAATAATTTTGTAAATAAAATAATACACACGAGCTTTGGCAAGATAGAATCGAGGGGAAGATGCGGAGGAATGGCATTTGCATCACTTGATTATTATTTTTCTAACTTGGACATTCCGACTCATGAATCAAAGGACTTTCCGGATAAGAATGTGCCGCCTGAAGGAAGTATGTTGGCAGATTATATATATGAACGTTCAATTCACAGCTTGTTCACATTATCATCGTTTAAATTTTTTGATTGGTCTCTTAAAAGAAATATTGATAATACAAACAGAAGGAGCATTTCATACAAAACAAAGCATGAAGAATTTCCAAAGTTAAAAAAATCCATAGACAGCGGTAGACCTGTGGTGTTGGGACTTATTGGAGCAGCAAGGGTAACTGAAATATGTAATAACCATCAGGTGGTTGCTTATGGATATGACTTTGATTTAAAAAATGAAAAAATAGTCATTTATATATATGACAGCAATGCCCATGACAGAGAAATCACGCTTGAATCCCATAAAGATATTCCTTATTTCAAGGAATCGAACGGGCAGGAATGGAGGGCTTTTTTTGTTCAGGAATATCACTTTAAGCATCCAAAGTACCAGGATTTAATAATAACAGAAAACAAGGCTGTATCAACATTAGAGGCAACATATACAGTGAAAAATATAGGACAGTTTAATGCGAACACAAAGTATATTCCGAAGTTTGATAATATATCAAATGTTAAAATATCACCAGGAGAAGAAAAAGTAATAGCACTCTTAGTTCCTTAAGGGTGCTATTTTATTTGTATAAATATTGAACTAATTGTTATAATATATAGATATACAGACAATTGCAGACAAATGTTTTCCTTGAAAACTAAACAATTACACTATTGACAAGAAAAACAATGTTATGTATAATACAGAATGTTAAAAAAATATCAAATAAGAGGAGCAATCATGAAGTCAAGAAAATTTTTATCATTGCTGCTGGCAGTAATGCTTGTGTTATCGATGACAGCATGCCAGCAAAAAGAAGCAGAACAGCCAGCTGAAGAGGAAAAACCACAAGACCTTGTCAGTGCTGTAAAGCAAGGCGAAGGATCAGGAAAATATGGTTTGTTTAAAGTAGAAGTTACATTGGAGAATTCTGAATTAAAGGATATAAAGGTTATAGAAAGTTCTGAATCAGGTTTTACTGAACCTGTTATTGAACAACTTACAAAGCAGATGGTTGATTCAAATTCAGTTGAAGTAGATGCTGTTACAGGAGCAACACTCACAAGCTTTGCTTTTATAAATGCAGTAAAAGACGCAGTTGAACAATCAGGTGCAGTATTAACAGCAAAAGAAGTTCAAGCTGGTGCTGAAAAGGTTGAAGACATAACAACAGACATAGTTATTATTGGTTCAGGCGGAGCAGGACTTACTGCTGCTATTGAAGCAACTAATGCCGGTGCAGAAGTTATTGTTGTTGAAAAAAATGGCTTCATGGGAGGAAACACCAACTACGCAACAGGCGGTATGAATGCTGCAGGAACAAAGTATCAAGAGGTAGATGGAATCAAGGATAGTGCCGAATTATATTATTCAGATACTATGAAAGGTGGAAAAAACCTTAATAATCCTGAACTATTGAAGGTTATGACAGAAAAATCAGCAGAAACACTTTATTGGCTTGAAACTTTGGGAGCTGATTTGTCTGAAGTAGGAGCATCTGGCGGACAGAGTGTTAACAGAATACATAAGGGACCAGGAGGAATGCCTGTTGGAACTCACTTGATGAATATTTTTGACCAACAGATAGATAAACTGGGGATAGAAGTTAAATTATATACAAAAGCTGTTGAAATATTATCAGCAGAAAATAAGGTAACAGGAATTAAGGTTGAGAACAAAGACGGAAACAGCTATAACATTAATGCAAAGGCTGTTATCCTTGCATCAGGTGGATTCGGAGCAAACCCAGAATTAGTTGAGAAATTCAAACCTGAATTAAAGGGTTTTGGTACAACAAATGCACCTGGAGCAACAGGAGATGCTCTTGCTTTGGTTGAGAAGCTTGATGTATCATTTACAGACATCGAACAGATACAGACACATCCTACAGTGGTTCCAAAGATAAATGAGATGATTACTGAAGGTATTAGAGGAGACGGTGCAATACTGGTTAATCATGAAGCGTTAAGATTTATAAATGAGCTTGAAACACGAGATGTTGTATCAAAAGCAATACTTGAGCAAAACGGAGCAACAGCATTCCTTGTTTTAGACAAACAGGTATATGAAAAGGCTTCAACTTATGAAAAATATAAGAACCAGGGG
>JAQSYS010000160.1 GCA_029256005.1 Sedimentibacter sp. | reverse complement strand
TAAAAAAGGAGTATTTATATTATACTCCTTGAGGTTTCAAAGCACCTCTTACAATCAATCTGTCAGTATATGTTCCAACCGGCGTGCAAGTAATCAATGTTATTATGGCATCCTGTGTTTGTTCTAAAACCCAGACTTCTTCAGGACTTACTACAAATGATTCATAGACAACATATGTGTATGTTTCTGTATCCTTTTGTATTATAACTTCATCCCCAACCTTTAGTTTGTCAAGATTTCTAAAAAAATGGCCATATACATAATTTCTGTGTCCTAACAAAACATAATTTCCTTGCTCTCCAATCTTCCCAAGTCCCGGATAATGACCTATTGCATATTTTAATGCACTATCATCTGTGCCTTCAAGAATTGCAGCACTGACTTTTAATCTTGGAATTTCTACCAAACCGCTGATTACCTTGTTTTCAAAAAACTTCTCATAATCAGATTTAATTTTTTCGTTATCAGCACTTTCATTTTTAGTTACTTGTTCTTCTTTATTATCCGATTCATCATTTACAGTTTCTTGTATTAGTATATCAGGATTTTTTGTTTCCGTGCCGCTATCATACTCTTGTTCTGCTTTCATTGTTTCTGAACTAATTTCGCTGACTTCCATGCTTTTTAATGTATTGACATACATGTTATATTCTTCAATCATTTTCTTCTGAAAATAAAATGTTGATATTTCTTGGTATATGGCAATTCCAATAATTAGTACTCCAGTGATGATTAAAATCCACGATGCAATTTTTTTCATAAACATCATCCTTTTAAATCAAGAGGAGCCTAAGCTCCTCCTGTCAATTATTATTGTTTAATTTTCTTTCTCTTATTCAAAACTACTCCAGATGTAAGCAAGAATGCTCCTATTATGAAAAGTATAGTGTTGTTAAAGAAATTACCTGTATCAGGTAAAGTAGCAAGAGGAACAATCGCTTCTTCAATTGCCTCTTCAGGTTCTACCGGTTCTAAGACAGGTTCTCCGCTTAAAGGTACTTCAGTATCATCAATTGGAGTAATCTCTGATTCTTCAGGCTCTTCTGGATCATCATCTGGTTCTTCTGGTTCATCAGGATCCTGAGGATCTTCTCCTCCAGGTACAGTTACGGTTACAGATGCATCATCTGTTTCAGTAATCGTATTATTATCATCATCAACTGCTGTCACAGATACAATATTTTTATATGTTCCAGCTACTGTGTATTCTTTTGAAGCGGTCAATGTCATTGATTCACCAGGTAACAACTCTGTATCCTCTGGTAATGTAATATTTCCTATTTTATCATCATGTACATTTGTTATAGTTATTGGTACATTGCCATTGTTAGTAACTGCAAATGTATATGTGAATACACCACCCGGCAAAGGAAGACTAGTCGGTGATGCTGTCTTAACTACAGTTATACTCGGTTTAGTATCTGTCACTGTGACACTTGCTGTAGTTTCAGCAGTTAGTTCATTCTCTCCATCAAACACAGCTGTTACTGTTACCTTATTGACATATGTTCCGTCATCGGTATATGTCTTTTTACCTATTAAAGTAACTGATTTGCCAGGCTCGATAGTCTTTATTTCCGGTAATTCAATGGCACCTATCTGATCATCTATTACACTTTTTAATGTAACTGGTATATTGCCATTATTTGTAATAATATATGTGTAAGTGAACTCTCCGCCCGGTTCAGGCAATGTTAACGGATTAGGTGTCTTTGTCACTGTTATGCTTGCATCGTTATTTGATACAAATACTGATGCATCAGCTGTTGCTGAAACTTCATTTTCATCTTCATCCATAGCTGTTGCTGTTACAGTATTGGAGTGTGTACCTGATTGAGTGTGAGTCCAATTAGCAGTCATTTCTTCTGTCGATTCTCCAGGTAAAAGTTCAACATCATTAGGCAAATTTATTTCTCCTATCACATTATCAAATACACTTGTTAATGTTACAGGTACTTCACCGTTGTTTGTCACTACAAATTTATAAGTGAACAGCCCGCCACCTTTTGGTAAATTCGTTGGACTTGCTACCTTCGTAACTTTAATCTTAGGTAATATATCTTTAACAGTTACTATAGCTTCATCAGTAGCTGTAATCGGTTTATTATTGTCATCAATAGTTGCTGTGGCAATTACAGTATTTTTATATTCCCCAGGTCTTGTATATGTCTTTGTTCCTGTCATTTCTTCAGTTGATTCCCCTGCTTCAAGATATAAATCCATCGGCAAAGTAATTTCGCCTATTACATCATCAACTACACTTGTCAATGTTAAAGGAACATTGCCTGTGTTTGTTACCACATATGTATATGTGAAAACTCCACCTGGTTCATCCATTGTAGAAGGATTAGCAGTCTTAGTTACACTAATACTAGCTGTTGCTTTATAATTTCCAAAATCTATGTCCCTGTACTCAGAGCCCTTTTCTATTGTAAGTTCATGATACTGATTTTCTGAAGGATATGTTTGAATGTATCCAGATTTTTGAGTTTCATAAATCCTTACATTAGAACTTCCTTTTAAAGGTGCCAGCACTTTAAGTGTGTAACTTCCATTTGCTGATGTTTTTGCAGTAGGTTCCCCTGCATCCAATTTACCGTCTTCGTCATAATCAGCCCATATCTGCCAATTCTCAAGCCCTACTTCATCATTATTTCTTATGCCATCACCATTTGAATCAGCCCATTTCATACCTTGAACCTCTGCAACTTCATAATCAATTTGCAATTGATTATCCATTGATTTCTGTCCTGACCATTCAGTGCTTCCTGTTAAGTAATTGTGATAAGGAGATCCTGAAATCTCTCCAGCACCATTCCCATCTCCCCAACCAATTGATGAATTATCTCCAAGAGCAATATGAGATGCATATAAGATCATTATCTCACTTGCATTCCCTTGCCAGCTAACACTAAATCCCAGTTTACTGTCAGAATCTTCACTGCCATCCAAATTATTATTCATGTCTATTGAAACATCAGTTATAGGCTCACTAGAGTAAATTCTGATCGTCCTATCTCCATATAAACCTTCATAAGCATTTTCCTTAGAAGTTGCATAATTATTTGTAGGTATACTTATATCAACGTAATTATTTTGTAGGTTTGTTGTATCTATCCCTGTGTCGTTCCATAACCAACTATTTTTCCAATTCTGACCTAAATAATCACTTGCTGCTTCTTTTGCTTGATCCCAGCTTGTTATAAAATCATATGCATATTGGCCGCTCTTTGTAAATTGATATTCAAAATCAACTGAACGTATACCACTGCCTGATGTTATATCACTAATAACCAGCCTTTGAGGAACTGACATTCCTTCCACATAAACTGACTTGTTTGAGTTAAGGTTTCCATAAATCCATTCTTCACTGCCTTCTTCATTGGCTAATTGACTCCAATCTGCTGAAATCGACTTTGCTTGTACTGGCTGTTGAATGCTTAGCGTCAACATTAATACTGTTAAAGCTATTGCCATTATTCTTTTATATCTTCTTTGTTTTTTCATAAAATTATCTCCTCTCTTAATATTATTTACGTTACATTTTTCACTTCAATTATCTGATAGAATTCCTTAGCTTTGAGTATTAAAAAAGCTGCAAAATATTTTTTCAAATAATTTGCAGCTGAACTATCATAGTAATTAATACCTTAGACTTCTAAGCTTTGCGTCCCTATCTTTAGATAGGTTTGCCAAATATTAAATTGTAGTTTATTATTATATTTATACCTCAAAATCTAATTCATAAACATAGATGAAAATTTATTTATTTTTACTGTTAATAATAATCATTTATTATATGTGACAAGTATATTATATCAAAATTGCATTTATGTTACTTTATATAAATATTTTAATTATTTTTCAATTACATTTTAGTTACATAAAAAACAACCATTTGATAATGGTTGTTTTTTTCATGTCCCTACGGCCATACTTTATTTTGTTTAATTCCCTTCCACAGCTCATCATTATTTCTTTCTTTTACATAAATATGACTGTTTGTTGCTTCCATTACATCTTCATAATACCATTCACTGTTTGTGATATCTGTCCAACAAATAGCTTCCTCGTGAATATTTTCTTTTTTTACTTTTCTGCCGAGAACATTGTTTATCAATGTCATGGCCTCAGCTCTAGTTATGTCTTGCTCAGGTTTAAATGTTAAATCCGGATAACCATTAATCCATCCCTTAATCTCAGCTGAAGTAATATATTTATCCGCCCAGTGTCCTGTTATATCTGTAAACTTTGTTGTATTACTTAAATTTAGCTTGTCAAATTTTGCTGCTATAGTTGCAAATTCTGCTCTTGTAATAGGCTCAGTCGGTCTGAAAGTACCATCAGGATACCCTGTGATTATGTTAGCTTTATACAAAGTTGATATTGCCATAGTCGACCATCCATTCCCATTTAAATCTATAAATGAGTTTACATCGCTTAAATATTCATTTCTGCATTCATCCGTTAGCAGTCTGTAAAAAATCATCGCAACTTCTTCTCTGGTTATATTGTTTAATGGTCTTATATCTCCTTCAGGGTAACCTAAGACATATGCAAAATGGTCAAATTTCTCTAACTCTGGTTCTATTGGCTTTTTAGATGAAGAGCTTCCGCCACTGCTGCTGCCATTTTTATCATATTTCAATGTTGCAGTTGTTTTTATAGCAGAACCTGTTATGGCAGTTCCTGAAGTTGTTTCACCTATAATTACTACTATATCTTCTTTTTTTACATCTGAACTGATAAATGTATATCCTGAATCATAGTGTTTATTTTTATAATATTCAATCTCTTCAGAAGAAATAGCTGAAGAGGAAGTAGTTTCTGTATATTTTAAATCATATGCATTTGAGTTATAACCCGTTTCATACATCCAGTTGATAACCGCATAATTATAACCTTCCACAGATCCGTTGTATTTATTTGTAATTGTAAAACCATCATACATGTCGCCTGTTACAACAGATTCATAATTTTCCTGAATGGTTTCTTGAACAGTAAATTCAGTTTCATACTTCCAATCAACAGGGTAAAAATCATCTGTATCTAACAACGGAATTTTAAACGTATTTTTCCATTGATTATCATTGTTTAATTTCAACACATAATCAGATGGTTCTCCGTTAATATATAATGTTACTTCAGCTTCTTGCCCAACAGGACCGTTCCATAATTTTTCAACCGATATGTCTATGCATGGAATGTTATTTACTGCA
>JAQSYS010000159.1 GCA_029256005.1 Sedimentibacter sp. | reverse complement strand
TGAAATTAAATCCTAATTTAAATGCTTTTGTATTCATTTCTTCATACTTACTTTTGCCTTTTTTGTTAAACATATCATTCATACCCTTGATTCCTTCATCTTCAGTGAATTCACCAGTGGCCTTTGCAATTACTCCTGCCATGATAATGTTCGCACCTTTAGCATGACCTATTTCCTGAGCCATTGTGATGCTTGGAACTGCTATTATTTTTACATCATTTCTAATATTGGTGTCACATGTAACTATATTTTTATCTATTACAACTACACCGCCAGGAGCTACTATTTTTATAAATTTTAGAAAAGAAGGATTATTCATTGCAAGAAGAATATCAGGCTCCTCTTGTCCAGGGTTGTATACTTTTCCAAATCCGAATTTTACAGTACAGTTGGCTGTTCCGCCTCTCATTGCAGCACCATAGGATGGTATCCAAGTTGCATTCATTCCCTTAAAAACTGCTATCTGTGAAATAACTAGACCTGATGTTAATATTCCCTGTCCACCTAAGCCAGCAAATACTATCTCTTTCATTTTTACTTTACCTCCCTTTTCTTAAATTCACCAAGAGGATAATATGTCATGATTTCATTATCTACTCTATCATGAGATTGTAAAGGAGTCATCCCCCAGTTAGTAGGGCATGGTGAAAGAACCTCTACTAAACTATATCCCTCATTATTTAATTGAGCCTCAAAAGCATTTTTTATATATTTTTTAAGCTTGTTTACATTTGCAGGAGATGTTACTGATCCTCTTGCTACATAAGCAGCATTTGGAAATTGTGTTGCTACAAGTTCAGGAAACTTTATTGGCATTCCTGTTGTTGCACAGTCTCTCCCTTTAGGAGAAGTTGTAGTCATTTGGCCAGGCAATGTGGTGGCACTCATCTGACCTCCTGTCATACCATAATTAGTGTTATTTACTGTTATAACTGTAATGTTCTCATTTCTATAGGCGGTGCTTATACTTTCTCCAATTCCAATATTGTATGCATCCCCATCACCTTGATATGATATAATTAAAGTATCTGGATTAAGCTTTTTAAATGCAGTAGATGTAGCAGAGGCTTTCCCGTGAAGTGAGTCAAACTTGTCCGCATTTATTCCTATACTTGCCAAAGAATAGCAACCAACGCCTATATTCCATATAACATTGTTAGTCTGACCTAACTCTTCAATACATTCAGCAATTAATCTTACTACTACTCCATGTCCACATCCTGGGCAGAAGGATATTTGTTTTCCCAGCATTTCTGGTAATTTTCTTTTCTTAGCCAAATTAGTATACCTCCTTTAATTCCCCGGCATTAATTCTAAGGAAATCCTCTTTTATTTTCTTCATTGTAGGTATTCCAAAAGCATAGGCTAAACAATAAATAGGAGTTGATGAGTTTTTATATTTCTTTAATGTAAGTGCAATGTCATCAACCATTTGCCCTAAAGCGTTTTCTTCAACAGAAATATATCCCTTTACATTTGGATTAACTTTACTAAAGGCTTTTTCAGGAAATGGCCACAGAGTGATAGGTCTAATGAATCCTACTTTATGACCTTCAGCCCTTATTTGCTCTACTGCTCCCATTGCTGACCTTCCTGCAAGTCCATATGCCACGATAACATAATCTGCATCCTCCAGGTATCCTTCTTCCCATCTTTGCTCATTAGCTTTAATAATTTCATATCTTTCTTTCAACTCTATTGCTTCTTTTCGTCTGTCTGCTGTTAATGGGGATACTCTATTTTTTATGGTATAATCTCCATTTATACCATCTTCTCTTCTTTTTACTTCTCTAAATTCAGGCATATCACAAGGCTCCATCATCTGTCCGAGAGCTGCTTCTGTGTGTAGAATTGCTCCAACCCTGTATTTATCGGCTAGGTCAAAGGCTAGTCCTACTAAATCAACAGCTTCTTGAAGTCCGGATGGTGATAATACTATATTTCTATAGTCTCCGCTTCCGCCGCCCCTTGTGTCTCTATTGTAGTCTGATTGTCCAGTATCAAGTGTTCCTAAGCCGTTTCCATACCTAGTAACGTTTACAGCAAGAAAAGGTAAGTTCATATCTGCTAAGTGAGATATTCCTTCTTGCTTAAGTGTCATACCTACACTTGAGGATGCAGTGAAGCATCTTGCACCGCTAGCTGAAGCTCCAATTACCATATTAATTGATGCTCCCTCGCTTTCTGCTTGAATAAATACTCTTCCAAGCTCAGGCATTCTTTCTGAAAGATACTCAACAATTTCTGTTGAGGGTGTAATTGGATATCCTGCATAAAACTCTGCTCCAGCTCTAAGAGCTGCTTCAGCTATGGCATGATTGCCTTTAATCATGTCTCCCATATGTCAATTCTCCTCTCCTAATATTTCGAAAACCCAATCTGGGCATATGGTATAGCAGTTCCCACAGCTTATACATTTCTCGTTATCTACAACTGCTGGTCTATATCCATTCAAATTGATTTCTTCTGCAAATGAAATTGCTTCTTTGGGACAATTTACTATGCATATTCCACATTGCTTACATCTTTCTTGTCTCACATTTACCTTTTGCATAAAAGACCTCCATAGATTCTTTCTATTAATATTATAACTAAAAAAATAATAAATGTAAATCACAGCCCATTAAATTGTAAAATTGATTATAGCCTATCCTGTTAAAACATTTTAATTTAATCTAATATAAATTTGTTCATTAATTCATTTAAATTTGCTACTTGTGCTGCTAGTTCCTCGCTGTTTGCAGCTGAGTTTTCAGCTGTTGCAGCATTTTCCTGAACAACTTCGGATATTTGTTCAATTCCTGTCTTTATTTGTTCAATAGCAATTGCTTGTTCTTCAGACATTTCTACAATATTATTAATCAGCGCGCTGGTTTCTTCAGTTGTTTCTACTACTATCGCTAAAGCTTCTCCAGTTTTACCGGCTAACTCACTTCCTTTTATAATGGAAGAAACTGAGTTTTCAATGAGGCTCGTTGTAGTTTTAGCGGCTTCAGCAGATTTTCCAGCTAAGTTTCTTACTTCATCAGCTACTACAGCGAACCCTTTGCCTGCTGCACCAGCTCTTGCAGCTTCAACTGCTGCATTTAATGCTAATATATTTGTCTGAAATGCAATGTCATCAATAACTTTTATTATTTTGCCTATTTCACTAGATGAATTACTTATTTCATCAATAGCATTTAATAATTCTTCCATTTGCTTGTTTCCGTTACTAACTGCTTCACTAGATTTTAGAGATTTTTTGCCTGCTTCTTTTGCGCTATTAGCTGTTGTAGCAATAGCATCTGCCATTTGAGATATTTCAGCAGATAATTCTTCAATTCCGCTTGCTTGCTCAGTAGCACCTTGAGAGGTAGCAGTAGCTCCATAAGCAATTTGTTCAGAGCTGCTATCAATTATAGCAGATGCATCCTTAATTTCACCTATTATGTGTCTTTGCATATTGCTAATATTGACCATTGCAGTTTTTAGTTTTTCAAACTCACCGCTATAATCATTTTTCAGCTTTAATCTAAAATCGTTAGCAGCAAAACTATTTAATACAGAGGAGCTTTCATCTATATAGTCAATATATTTCTTTAATCTCTCTATGAGATGAGAAATAGATATACCTAAAAGTCCAATTTCATCATTTGTATTAACATTAATAGCCACATCTAAGTTGCCTTGGGCTAATTTGTCAGCTACATCTTGAATTTCTTTTAAAGGCTTTGTAGATTTAGTAATAACTACATAAACTAATGCTATTAAAATTAGTCCAATTATTATGCTGTTTCTTACAGTCATGGCGGTTAAATTATCTGTGGTGGATGAAAATTCATCTTCTGTCATATATGATACTAACTTCCATTCAGATTCACCGATTAAATCTAGATATCCTACATGAGGGATTTCAACTTCATTGAATGAAATAAGTTCTTCAGTATTCAAACCTTCCACTGCAGTTACAACTTTACTGTCAAACTCTAATTCTTTGATATTTTTGTTTACAAATGTTGAATCTTTGTGGTATACAATTTTATTGTCTTTTGATAACAGCATGAAACTGCCTGTCTCACCTAAAGTACTATCAGCAGTAATTTGGCTCAACGTAGTTATCAATATATCAACGCACACTTCTCCAACAGTTTGATTATCAATTTTTATTGGAACTGATATGGTAACACATAAAGCGCCTGTGTTTGCATCAACATATGGCTCTGAAATGTGTGTTTGCCCATCTTTCAATGTTAAATAATATGCTTTAGCAGTTAAATCAACATCTTCTTTTACTACAGTCTTTGATGAAGTGATGTAGCTAGATGGACTTTCTTCTGCAACATAGACGGAACTGACTACATTGCTGTATGCTTGTTGAGTTTTTCTTAGAATATTTAATACATTATTATAGTCCGGATTTGTAGTTACGCTTACACCTGTTTGGGTGCTTTTCAAATAATCATGTATAGTTGGATTTGTTGCTACAACTTCTGCAATAGTTATATATTTTTCAAAGTAAGCAGATGCCTCTTCACTTACCTTACCAGCTTCAGCTGAAATTAAATCATTCATAACTTTGTTAGAGTCTTTTCTAACATTTCCTATTATTATTCCACTGTTGATAGATAGTAAAATTATACAAGTTGTTGCTATAGCAGATAAAAGTTTTGTTCTTATTGTTACTATTCTTTTCTTTTCATTTATTTCTTTTGTTTTTTTGTTTAGTTTACCAATCATTAATAAATTCCTCTCAGTTAATACCTTAATTAAGTTTTCGCTCTATTACGGTCTTTAATTTTTATAGTTTTGGATAGGCTATAATTAATTCTACAATTTTATTACTGGAAGTTATTAATATTGTCACTTCTATCTATCGTCATACTTCAATTTTATGTTAATGTAAATAATTGTTATAATATATTAAAAATGTAAAATATTAAAATAAATATATTTCTATAAATAATGATAATAAATTTGAATAGTGATTGAGTACTCCTTTTTCGTTAGCTCCATATTTTTATCTTGACAAATCACTGCAACATCTATATACTTTGAGTATCAAATAAATAGATTTTAAAAATACTGGAGAAATTATGGAATTAAAAGAATTAAAAATCGGCAATTTAACAGCTAGGATTCCAATAATTCAAGGTGGCATGGGCATAGGAGTTTCATTGTCCAACCTGGCTGCAGCTGTTGCTAATGAAGGTGGCATAGGCACAATATCTGGAGTTCAAATTGGATT
>JAQSYS010000158.1 GCA_029256005.1 Sedimentibacter sp. | reverse complement strand
TCGGCGTAAAAATGCTAACGCATTTTTACTGAGCACCCCCCTTTAATGCGATAGGGGAATTCTTCCCCTATAACCCCTTGTTTTTTATACAATAGGAAAAGAGAACTTTCCTATTGTATAAAAAAACATCCTATAAGCCCCCCCAATATACCTTATAGAATGTTTTAAAAACTGTTATTCAGTTTTTTCAGGGATTGATGCTTGAATACTCAAAACTTTGTCAGATATTGTATAAGATACTATCATTGCTATGCCTTCAGTATTAGTTGCTGAATAAGCTATGGTATCTTCAAATTTTGACTCATATGCTTCCTCTGTAAATTTTGATTTTACTTTATCTAAATAATCCTTAAAGTTATCTTCACCAACTTCTTCCATTATAATGAATACATATCCTTCGCTATTTACAACACTTGTAATAGTGCCATCCTTGAACTCAGGTATTATTTTAGCTAAATCAGAATCAGGCCATTCACCAGCGCCAAAGGTGACTGCTCCATCTTCTCCTTCAATTGTAACCTCTTCTCCATCAATGTCAACATTACCTCCTAGAGCTGTCTCTACAATTTTTTCAGCTAACTTATCTTCCATCTTTTGCTTTGCCCCACAACCTATCAGCATTAGCAGTGCAACAGCCAATGCAATTATCATAATTATCTTTTTCATACATACCTCTCTTATTTAATGATAGTGTATTTGCCGATTATAGGTAACTGTTTAGCTTTGCCACCAAGACCATTAATCAAACCAATTATACCGAAAATTAATACTACAACAACAAACAAAGGCAATAACAACCAACCAATAATAGGTATAAATCCTAAAATAATATTGCCAACAATCCCAACTATGAGCAAAACTAGAGCTTGGTTTGCATGGAACTTTCCAAACTTTGATTCAGGACAAACCAGCAATGGCAAGAAAAAAATAATATACGATAGACCTGCCATTGTCTTGTTTTTTTCTATATCCTGAGCATCAAAGCCATTACCGTCATTTTCTAAAAATTCAGACATATTTACCTCCTCAAAAGATACTTTTTAATACATTATATAAATATTATAAAAAAATGTAATCACCCCAAGGGTGATTCTTGCTAAAAAAACAAGGATGAAAACAGGGTTACTGCATATTTTAATATAAATATACCTATTGCACTAATATGAGTATATGGTATAATTATTTAACAATCGTTTTCATTTCAAGGGGGAGTTATTATTAAAAGGGTATTAGCATACTTATTATTTTGTTGTATTCTATTATTTGGCTGCAACTCGCAGGAAAAATTAAATGGTCCCACAACCTTAACCCTTTGGCACAACTACGGCGGTCAGATGAAAAACACTATGGATGTACTTATTGATGAATTCAATGATACTGTAGGAAAGGAAAAAGGAATTATCGTCAATGTTACTTCTATTTCCAGTTCAGCAACATTACAAGAAAAACTTATAATGGCTGCAAATGACGAACCAAATGCACCAGAACTTCCAGACATAACCACTCTATATCCCAACACAGCTCTCATGCTTGCAGATAAGGGATTACTCACAGACATAGAAAATTTATTTACAGAAGAAGAGTTATCAAGATATATTAATAGATTTGTTGAAGAAGGCCGTTTATTAAATGACGAATTATTTGTATTTCCAACCGCCAAATCTACAGAAGTTATATTTTTGAACATGACTATATACAACAAGTTCATTAAAGACACAGATGCTTCTTACGATGATTTAGAAACATTTGAAGGCATAATTAAAACAGCTGAGAAATATTACAAGTGGACTGATAGCCAAACTCCTGACATAAAAAATGACGGTAAAGCTTTCATTACATATGATTCAGTATTTAACGTAGCTCAAACAGGATTTCAACAGCTTGCCGACAGCTTTATAATCAATGAAGAACTAAATTTAAATTCACCTTCCTTTAACCGAGTGTGGAATTTATTTTATGAACCAGCTGTAAAGGGTTACGTGGCAAATTATAACGGTTATGGTTCTGATCTAATGAAGACAGGAAATGTTGTAGCCAGTATTGGTTCAACTGCAGGAATCTTATTTTATTCTCCAATAGTAACCTATGAAGACAATTTAACTGAAGCAGTTGAATATTTAATTCTGCCTTATCCTACTTTCGAAGATGGTAACAAGGTCGCAATACAACGAGGTGGAGGAATAGGAATCATAAAATCAAATAAGGCAAAAGAAAATGCAGCAGGTGAATTCTTAAAGTGGTTTACATCTCCTGAACAAAACCTAAAATTTGTATCTTCAACCGGTTATCTTCCTGTAACTATTGATGCGTTCAATTCGGTTATGAATGACGAAAGTATTGCAAAAGATGATAATATAAAAAAATTAATCAATACAGCAAGAGAAATGCAAGAACAGTATGATTTTTATGTCCCTCCTGCTTTCGAAGGATTTGAGGAACTTCAGGATTTATATGAAAAGGAGATAAAAGAAACAGTATCTTTATCCAGAGAAGAATATTTTAAGCTTATGGAAATCATGGATGAGGCGAATGCTTACGAAAACGTATCAAATGGCATTTATGATAATTTTATAAACAATATGAGGTAAAAAATGACTTTCAAACAAAATATTCAATTTACCTTGCGTATTAGATTATTCTTGTTTTTTATTGTTCTTGTTGTTACATTGTTGATGATTTTAATAATATTATTATTGGCAACAGGCAACATAACTGCAGGCTTAAAAGAAAGTGAAGACTTTATTATAAAAGAACACTCTGATATATCAGTTCATGTTTCTGAATTTTATGAAAATCTGTCTGCTGAGGCGGTAGGATTAGCTAATATTTTATCATTTAATATTGAAGGTAGACTAAAGGCAAAAGGCCTTAATGTAAATGATATAAAAGAAAGTCCTGCACTAATTGAAGAAATATTATCAAATGAACTAAATCAGGTTCTCATTTATTTAAATAAATCCAAAAGTAGCGGAGCCTATATTATATTGGATGCAACCATCAATAACAGACTTCCTGATTCTGATAAATCTAAAGCAGGCTTATATATAAAAAACATGGAACCTAATATCGTAAATTCGACAAGCCCCACAATTTATATGCTTAGAGGAAGTTCCAATATTGCTTACAAAAACCTTATACCTCTTCATCCTGAGTGGAAAATGGAGTTTAATGTTGACAATGCTCCTTACTTTGACCTTCCTACGAGCAAATCTTTTAACGCCAAAGGCTCTATATCCAAGTTATATTATTGGAGCCCTGCTTTATTGTTTCCAGAAACTCATGAAGAGTTAATGATGTGTTCAGTTCCCCTCATAGATTCTGAAGGAAATGTATTCGGAGTGTGTGGACTTGATGTAAGCTCAATGCTTTTTAAACTATCCTTTATACCTGATGATAGCATGTATCAAAGGATAATTTGTATGTTAACTCCTATTAAGGATAATATAATTAAAACAGAAAAATCATTATTCTCAGGTGGTTATACTGCAAGAACCTCCTTAAGCAACAACGAATTAAATGTCACAATAGGAAACGGTAATCTTTTTACTTACAGTAGTGAGGAATCTGCATATATTGGATATCATGAATATTTTAAATTTTATCCCGAACAATCGACTTTTTCAAATGAGCGCTGGGCATTAACATTAATGATACCCCAGGAGGATGTGAAAAATTATGTAATACATGAAAATATGAAGTTATTTTATATATGCTCTTTTTTCATGGCGATAAGCATAGTTGCTTCCTTGATACTGAGCAGATACTACATTAAACCAATATACTCTGCTATCAACACCTTAAAAGACGATCCCAATAATGATGTGAAAACAAACATTCTCGAAATAGATGATCTAATAAAATACATTTCCTCAAGAGAGCCAATTAAAAAAAATATAAAAGAGAGCGACTCAAATTCAATAATTCTCAGCGAATTTTTGAAAAATCTCAAGACACTCTCTCCTGCTGAACTAGCTGTATTTAATTTATATGCCCAGGACTATTGTGCAAAGGAAGTTGCAGATAAATTATTCCTGAGTATAAATACAATTAAAACCCATACAAAACATATTTATGCTAAGCTATATATTAAATCAAAGGATGAATTGCTTCTTTATGTTGAAATGCTTAAAGAAACAGGTAAATATTAAATAATTGTGCCGCCGCCAATAACTATGTCGCCGTCGTAAAATACAACTGCTTGACCGGGTGTAATAGCGCGTTGCTTATTTTTAAATTCCACCACAATTTTATCATCTTCAACAGGATGAAGCACTGCTTCATCTTCCTTCTGACTGTATCTGGTTTTAACTGTTGCCTTCATTGGGGCAGTGAGTTTTTCAATTGCAATCATGTTTATATCTCCTGCTTCCAATCTGTCTGTATATAAATCCTCTTCACCGCCTAATGTGACTATGTTTAAATCTGTGTTTTTATTTATGACATAAGCAGGTTTACCTAATGCAACTCCAAGTCCCTTGCGCTGTCCCACAGTATAATGGATAATACCCTTGTGTTCACCGACTTTATTTCCATTTACATCCACGAAATTGCCTGTCTTAGATATAATCCCCATCTTGTTTTCCAGAAACCCTGCATAATCTCCATCCTGTACAAAACATATGTCCTGACTGTCAGGTTTTCTTGCATTCACAAGATTTCTTTCTTCAGCTATTTTTCGAACGTCTGTCTTATGCATCGCTCCTAAAGGAAGCAATGTTCTTGACAAATCATGTTGATTGAGAACATATAAAACATAGCTCTGATCTTTTGATTGATCAACAGCTTTTTTCAACAAATACCTTCCGCTTGCTTTGTCAAATTCTATCTGTGCATAGTGACCTGTTGCTATATAGTCCTTTTCCATTAAAATTGCTCTTTGAATAAGTTTGCTAAATTTAATGTATCGGTTGCAATCAATACAAGGATTCGGAGTATTACCCTCAGCATAGCTGTCAGCAAATTTTTGAATAACCTCTTCTTTGAAAGTATCGCCAAAATTAAATACAAAATGTTCAATACCTAATTTATAACATACACTTCTTGCATCTTCCACATCTTCTAAAGAACAGCAAGTTCTAGTTCTGCAGGATGTAAGAACATCCTCATTGCTAAAAAGCTTTAAGGTTGCACCGCATATATCGTAGCCTTGGTCTCTAAGTAAAACAGCTGCAACTGAGCTGTCAACTCCGCCGCTCATAGCTACCATAACTTTTTTCTTCATGTTTTCTCCTATTCTAAAA
>JAQSYS010000157.1 GCA_029256005.1 Sedimentibacter sp. | reverse complement strand
TAACTTTTTATTGTATTAAACAATATACTTACACCTCTCTTAGTTATATATAATTTTATGTTAATGTTCCATTTTTGCCATGATATTTGTTACCTTTTCTATTTCAACCTGTGTTTCATAACTTATATCTGAAAAACTTCCTAATATATAGGCATGCATATAAGGAGGCTCCGGCATCATGTTTTGTGGATTCACATTTATTACATATTCTCTAACAACAGCAGGTAAGTAATTGTTATCTATAACTAGTAATGGAGTGTGCTTCCCTAAATGAGCTAGGAGAACACTTGAAATTATATTATACCAATTATTGAGTTCTCCATATGAAAAAGCCCAGCCATTAGCAGTATTGTGTTTCCAACCAAAGTTATCTATAGGGCTTTCATACTTTGAAAAGTTTACTGAAATTTCATAGGGACTATTGCCACTAATCCTATTAACATTTCCGCTAATCATATTTCTAATTTGCTGTTCAACATTTTGGCTGATTGTTAATTCTGAACCTAACAGATAATAATTTTTACTTGGATTATTTGAGATAAAACTTACTATCGATTGTGGAATAAAATCTTTTTGCACCAATATAATTGGAGTTCCCATGTGTGCAGCATAAAAAGCAGCAGGTATTCCTTCACCATAATACTGCCCGGATATGACAATTATGTCTTTTGTAACTTCTTGTGATGTTGTAGGAGTTATATTTAATCTGAAATCCCCAATTTCAGCACTTGCATTATAAACATTATCAGTATCAGTAATTTTGTATGTTGTTAAACCAAAGCTTTTAAGATAGTTTTCTACACCTAGTGATACAGGACCTGCAATAAGAACTTTCGCAGGAACACCTTCACCTGTTGGATCTAACCTTAATATTTCATTTAAAACTACAGGGGGCATAAAATTTCTTTCGGTAAAAAAAATAGGTGCATTAAAAGGGAAATGTACCACGCTTGATGCACAAACACCAAATTGCCATTTATCAGAAGGCACAAGAATTACTGCATTAGGTCTCCAACTTATGTTTTTATTTGGATAAATCATATTTGAAACGGAAACATTGTAGTAGTATATATCTTCATGATTAATACGGGTAGTATTCACAGTATCTATTGCATTTGTGTTAAAATAGTTTTCTGGTTGTTCATTTAATCTATATTTAATTTCAATCATAATCACCTTCTTTCTATTTTATTATATGAAAGAGATTACAGCCTGACACGTTTGAGATTATTAATTGTTATATCAGTATGCCATTGAAAAAATGAAGGTTTTGTAGAATATCTTGCATTTTATATGTTGCTAATTTATACTTATGTAGCAGATGAAATTATGATATAAACTGGAATAAAATTTAATAATTTCTAAGAGGATAAAATAATATGAGTATTAATAAATAAAATCTTGATTTGATTGCAATAATATTAATTTTTTTAACGATTATGACGAATATGTATAATAATTAATGAAGATAATAATTTTTTAGTATTAAAATATTAAAATGAATAATTTTATGCATTAGGTGTATTTATGGGGGTATTAAAGGATATATTAGATGTGGTTAATTAGTAAGTTTTTTTAAAATTTCAGCAAGGAGAATTTATGCGCAGTAATATTTACAAGAAAACCATAGTACACTTAGTAATTAGCATGCTATTATCATTGATTTTTATGGTGCCATTTTATATTTTCTACAAAGATACCGAGGCTACTTTAATTAACGAAATTAAAATAAATGCAAAATCTATTTCTGGAACCATTGCTGTTATGATACAGCGGGATATAGAACCCTATAGATCATTATATAATGCAAAGGAATACAATGAAGGTTCGTATGATGAGCGCTATTATCAAGAAATGCTTGAAGTTTTTCAGGATTTAAAACAGAAAACAGAAGCAAGCTTCATCTATACCGAGAAGCTTGTAGCTGATGATTACATTATTTACATACTCGATGCAGAAAATCCAGAAAGCGAGGATTTTTCACATATTGGTTCAAGAGATTCTATGGGATATATTGAATATGAGTCATATAAGACAAAAACCTCTATGGCAACTGACATAATTAACGATCCATACTGGGGTGACTACATCACGGGACTTTCTCCGATAATTGATGGAGATACATCAGAAGTACTTGGATTGGTCGGAGTCGATTTTTCTGCCGATTACATTTCAAGTCATTTGAGCGATTTAAAGTATTTTCTCTATTTAGTGTATTTATTTTTTGCGTGTTTGCTGTTTTTGTTTTACAATACTGTAGTGGAAAAAATCAACAAGGGGCTTCGATTAGATTACTTGACTGGACTTTATAACAGAAAGAGCGTTGATAAAAGGCTTGGATATTTGATTAAAAGAGGAGGAGCTCTATCTGTTGCCATAATAGATGTCGATAATTTTAAGTACATAAACGACACGTTTGGTCACTTTTATGGTGATTTCGTGCTGAAACGTGCAGCTCACCTTATATCCACAAGCATAAAAAATACAGACATGGCTTCTCGATATGGGGGAGACGAATTTGTAATTATATTTAAAAACACTGACATTGAAGGTGCTGTCAATGCATGCAGTAGATTAATTATGAAAACACACAGCGATGAAGTTAAAGTCGATACAAATGATTTTATTAAATTTTCTCTAAGCATTGGTATTGCAGAGTTGAAAAACAATCATACTTCAGCAAAAGAACTGTTGAAAATGGCTGATAGCGCATTGCTAAAAGCCAAAGAAAACGGCAAAAATCAATTTATGATTTATGAAGAATAAAGTAGATAACTTCAGATGCTTATTTAAGCATCTGATTATTTTGGAAAAAATCTTTCCAGGGATCTTTTTCCTCCAGCCTTAAAAGCGCTTCCATAATATTAATACTATCAGGTGCTACAGTGTCAAGTTCCTCCCATTCGATAGGCATTGACACCTTAGCACCTTTTCTTGCTCTCAGTGAATAGGGGGCAATGCTTGTTGCTCCTCTTCCATTACGTATCCAGTCTATGAATATCTTGCCTGAGCGCTTAGCCTTTCTAACATTACTTGTATAACGATCAGGCCACTTGTGTTCCATTACAACCACAACGTTTCTTGCAAAATCATTAAACGAATTCCAGTCAACAGAAGGCTCTAAAGGGACGACCACATGGTATCCTTTGCCACCGCTGGTTTTCAGATATGAGTTTAAAGACAGTTCAGCAAGGATATTTTTAATATCTTGTACACCTTGTCGCACCTTGCTTAGCTCCAATCCTTCATCAGGATCCAAATCAAATACCATCATATCAGGCTTTTCGAGCTCTTCGATACGACTTCCCCACGTGTGAAATTCAAGTGTGCCCATTTGTGCTTCCGCTATTATACCAGAGGTGTTTTCAATATAGAAGTATGTTTCAGTTTCCCCACTACTCGTTGAAATAGGCATTGTGATTATTCCGTTACTGTTAGGACCCGGATGCTTTTTGTAGAAACATGTCTGTGATACTCCCTTTGGGCAACGAACAATACTGATAATCCTGTGTCGCACAAATGGAAGCATGCGCTCTGAAACTTTTGAGTAGTAACGAATCACATATTCCTTTGTTATTTCTGGTTCATCAAATATTACCTTGTCAGGGCTGGTAATCTTTATTCCTTCAATAATTAAGCTGGATGTATTTTCTTTCATTGTGTTTTCCGCTTTCTTGACAGATGTTTCTAATAGTTCTTCATGGTTGGGTTCTTCTGATTTTACGTCCTTAGGTGATTTGTCTATACGTATACCCTTGAAGCTTGCTTGCCTTAATAGATTATCTTTGGTCCATTCCGCAAATTTGATTTCTGCCACTAATTCAGGTTCAGTCCATGTAATTTTTTCATTTGTCTTAGGCTCAGGTGCAATTTTGAATGGTGAATCCATCCTCTTTAAGTCTTCAAATTTACTCTCAAGCATTGTCATGTCTCTCGCACTTATGCCGGTGCCTGCGCGTCCGACATAGATTAATTCATCATTCTCATATACTCCAAGCAAAAGTGAGCTGACTCCATAAGATTTTTTATCAGAAAGAGTATACCCTCCTATTACAAATTCCTGCCTTTTATCACATTTAAGCTTAATCCAATCGTCGTTTCTGGTTCCACTGTAAATGGAATTTGCTTTTTTGCCTACTATTCCTTCCATGCTTGCCTCACATGCCACAGCGAAGCTTTCCTTTCCGTTTCCTCTCACATAACGGCTGTAGTAAAGTTTCTTTGGGGCATCATTCATCAGGGATTCAAGCTTTTCTTTTCTGTCAATTAAGATGTGGCTGCGAAGGTCGACCCCATCCAGCGCAAGGAGATCAAATACTATATAGGTAAGGTTTTGGTCTTTGGGACTTCTTAAATAATTTTGTAGAGCTTGAAAATCAGTCTTGCCTGTCGAGTCTGTTACAGCTATTTCTCCATCTAGTATCATTGCCCTACTTTTAGCCCAATCAATTATTGCAGTAGCTATTTCATAAAATCTCTTTGTATAATCATTACCGTTTCTTGTTATGAGCTTTACGCTATTTCCTTCCACAAATGCCATAATCCTATAGCCATCGTATTTCAATTCGTATAGCCAATCATCTCCATCAGGTACAGTACTAACTAATTTTGCAAGTTGTACATCGGCTTTACTGAATGGATTTTTTATAATTCTTTCATCTTGCCCTGCTTCGATTTCAGTCATATTTCGTCCGGTCCTGATGCTGGTTATAAACTCTGATATGCCATTGAATGTTTTGACGTACTCATCTTTTTCCTTCAGTAAAAGCCAATTATCCTGTGAAGCAACTTCTTTGGATTTTAAACGGACTAAAGCCCATTTTCCCTTGAGCCGTATACCTTTCAAAATAAACTTAAGAGCTCCAGCATTGAGCATTTCTTCTACATTTCCATTAGGT
The DNA here is from genome assembly GCA_029256005.1 of Sedimentibacter sp. GTDB lineage: Bacteria > Bacillota > Clostridia > Tissierellales > Sedimentibacteraceae > Sedimentibacter. Next base: position 357 of record JAQSYS010000157.1, on the reverse strand, counting down.
TCCCAATAACCTTCATCCCAGAGCATTACCACTCCGCCGCCATACTCGCCCTTTGGAATAACCCCTTCAAAGTTTCTGTATTCCAAAGGATGATCCTCCACTTTTACAGCAAGCCTCTTGTCATGAGTGTCATAAGAAGGACCCTTTGGTACAGCCCAGCTCAAAAGAGCTCCACCCCACTCCAAACGAAAATCATAGTGGTCGTTGCGAGCCATATGGTGCTGAATTACAAATCTTAAACCTTCTTCTGAATCTTCTGTTGTCCCTTCCGGTTCAAAAGTTCTTTCAAAATTCCTTTTTTGGTTATACTCACTTAATCTTTCATTCATAAAATTACGCCGATTCCTTATCTTTCTT
>JAQSYS010000156.1 GCA_029256005.1 Sedimentibacter sp. | reverse complement strand
GCAAATATTGCCTCTGCAGGAAGAAACATTATTGCCTGCTCTGATGTTTCACCATCTATTATGTATTTTGAAGATATATCATTTATATGTTTTTTAACGTTGGTTTTAAATTCGCGCTCATATGTTTTTCTTTCTGCATCAGAAATACTTTTATCAATCATGCGCTGATAATTTTCTAAAGGAAACTTTGAATCCACACATAGCATTCCTACGGGTTCAGGAATATTGAGCACTGCATCTGCTATCATACCATTTTTAAGTTTTTTCTGCAGCTCATAAATTTTAGTGTTATTTTCACCGAATACGGTTATCAATATGTGATTTAGCTGAACTTCACCAAAGGTTCCCCTGCTTTTTTTATCTGTCAATACGTCCTGCAGTGAAATAATATTTGATGAAAGGCTGTCTATTTTTTTCTGAGCCTCGTCAATTTTTGAAAGTCTTTCTAAGATGTTAACAAATGTTTTGTTTGTTTTTTCAAAGCCTTCATTTAGTCTTTCCTCAACACGCATATTTATTTTGTCTAAACTTGAGCTCACTCTATCATTTAATGAAGAAAAATTATCATTCAATGTCTTGGATGTTTCACCACTGAAGTTCATAAAAGCTTCGGTCATTTTATTTGTGCTTTTTTGAAGTCTTTCAACAGTCTCAAGTTTATTTGTCATTATTTCTCTTAACTGCTTCTGTTCTGAATCTGCTATTTTTCTTGAAACCTGATCAATTAAATGAAGATTGTTCTGGCTTAAATTTATTTTTACTTCTGAAATCAGATGATCTCCCAATTCTTTTTTAGATGATTTTAATAATATAATTAAATTGATTATTACAGATATAATTAGTAAAGCAATAATTATTATTTCCATATCATGCCTCCTTGTTCATATAAATAATATTAGCACACAATCGAACATTTGTACAGAAAAAAGAGCGATATGATATCGCTCTGAATGACACAATCATTATTATATTAAGTTTTCTTTTACCAATACTTCTGCTATTTGCACTGCATTTGTTGCTGCGCCTTTTCTTACCTGATCGCCACAGCACCATAATACCAATGAGTTTTCTGTACTTATGTCTTTTCTAACTCTTCCAACATAAATTAAATCCTGGTTTGAAGTATCTAAAGGCATAGGATATTGTTTATTTGCTAAGTCATCAACCAATTTTACGCCATCAGCCTTAGCAAGAAGTTCTTTTGCTTTTTGTGGTGACAATTCCTTTTCTGTCTCAATTGTTATTGATTCTGAATGGCTTCTGTAAACCGGAACTCTAACACATGTACAATTTACCTTTAAATCTGGGTTGTGGAATATTTTTCTTCCCTCATTCTGCATTTTCATTTCTTCTTGAGAATATCCCATATCATCAAAATCTCCTATTTGAGGTATTACATTGTACGCGATTTGATGCTGGAATGTTTTTATTTCAATAGCGTTGCCTTCACTGATACTTTTTATCTGTTGGTCTAATTCTTTTATTCCGTTAACTCCTGCACCGGAAACAGCTTGGAATGTAGTAACAACCATTCTCTTTATTTTAGCATATTTATTCAATTCATTTAAAGCTGTAAGTGCAATAATAGTTGAACAATTTGGATTAGCTATAATTCCATTGTGTTTTTTCACATCTTCAGCATTAACCTCTGGAACAACCAATGGCACATCATCATTGAGTCTGAACGCTGAAGAGTTATCTATAACAACTGCCCCTGCCTTAACTGCAGCAGGTGAAAGAGCTTCGCTTATATAATTTTCTGCAGCACATAAAACCACTTGTATATCTTTAAATGAATTTTCTGTAGCTTCTTCCACAACATATTTTTTCCCTCGAAATTCTACTTCTTCACCTGTGCTTCTTTTGCTTGCCAGTAGCTTCAACTCATTGTAAGGGAAATTTCTTTCTCCTAACACCTTAAGCATCTCCTGTCCAACTGCACCTGTTGCTCCTAAAATTGCTACATTATACTTTTTCATAGTAATACCTTCTTCCATATATAAAATTTGTATTTATAACAATCGGCTTTTAAATATATAAAATTTATTATAACAACAAAATTTTCGTTGTCAAGTTTTTTGTTTCGTTATTTATTACACAAGTATTATTGTTGCGCACACATTCTTTAATCAAGTATAAAAAAATCATACAAAAAAGGAACGGCACAAGTCCGTTCCTTTTTATTAATTTACAGTAGTATCAAATTTGGATTGTATTTTCCAAATATTATTTTCTCTTACTGCAATCCATTTAATATTATCTTTCTCAATAACTTGTTTTACATCTCCATCTGTAACTTCTATTTTATAATATAATTCAACAGAAGCCTTATCTTTGTTTTCAGGATCTATTACATAGTTCTTTACCTTGAAATTTAAGAGTTTAATATTTGATGTCGCCTTAAGCTCTGAATATTCATCAAAGCCCTTAACTCTGTCTTTAACAGACTCCATTAGATACATGTAGCTGTATCTGTCTTGAAGCATTCCGGTTAAATACTTATCTGCTGCATCTGCAGGTGACTTTTCCCTATAATCCAGTTCGCCTTTATCAAAAGGATACGTTGCAGCTTTTTCTTTATCAGTGAGCATGAATGCATATGGGTCATATACATTGCTTGGATTCCAAATCATATATTCTGTTATTCCTAGTTCTTTTGCTGCTATTATCTGATCTCTGACCTTCGCTGGACCATATTCTATTCCAGCCCAGTCAAAATCCTGAATCCAAGGTCTTATTACTGGAGGCTTTTCCATTGATGCATTTTTTTCAACTGCTTCTTCCATTGCGCCCTTAACAACAAGGTATGGATGAGCATTAGGGTTTTCTAAGTTGTACCAGCCTGTTGAATAGTGGCTTGGATAAACCATTGGAGCCATATTGTCAACATGTTCTCCCATCAGTATCCACGTCTGACCAATATCTTCTGGATAATCATCCCAGGTTCTAGTAATGATTCCGAAAACATCTGCACCAACATTCACATTATAGGGTTCAAGTTCTTTTTTTGCATACTGTAGAAATTCAGCAATTGCTTCATCCTTATCTCTTCCGTTTCTGCCAGGAAATTCAGTAATTTGGTTGTATTTTTTAGCCCCATCAGGGAATCTTACATAATCAAATTGAATTTCATCAAAACCTAAAAGTGCAGCTTCTTTTGCTATTGCAACATTGTAATCCCATACATACTGATCAAATGGATTAATCCATGGAATGTTTCCACTATTTGGGTCAAGCCATGTTCCACCTGTTTTTAACTGTATTGAATGCTCTGGGCTTTGAACTGCAAAGTTTTTGTCTTTAAATGTAACAATTCTACCGATTGTATATACATCATACTCCTTTAATACCTGTAGCATGTTTTTCACATCATCAATAGGGATTGGAGTGTTTTCATTCATCTTCTGTACTATTTCAACATTGCTATCATATGTTATGAATCCATTATCATCTTTTACATTGATTACAAGTCCGTTAATTTCAGTTCCAACAGCAATGCCGATAATTTTTTCAAACTTATTTGCTTTTTCGGCACTAGACGAAAGTTCCTTTGCTTTTAAAGTATCATTTTCAGCCATGGCTTTAATATATGCACCATATGCATCAATGTTTTCTTTGTTTAATGGATTTCCAGCTGTATGTCCTGTAGCATATAACGACATAACTTCAACAGTTTTCTTTTCTCTTTCCTGTCCGATAGGCACTAGAGGAACATAAAATTCACCTAGTTCAGACTTTCGCTGTTTTTCTAATTCTTCTCTTTCAGCTGTCTTTTTTTCTAATTCTTGCTGAACCTTTTCTTCTTCAGTCAGTTCAGGTTCAGTTGGTTCATCTTCAACTTCAGATTGTCCAGGTTTTTCCTCGGGTATGGGTGTGTTTGCATTTACTTGACCAGTACATCCAGCCAATACAGATGTCAGTAATAATAAAATTATTGCTTTTTTTGTCTTATTAAACATAAGTCCTCCTTGAGTTGTAGTATGTAAACCATACCCATTAAATGTTATTATTAATTCGTATAAAAATATGATTAGTTTATAACAATTCTAACATAAATATATTTTACATTCAACAAACATTACAAGGTTTTTCGTATTTCGACACATGTAATTTTTTACAGAATATACAATTATAAAATACAAACGAAAAATTATTCCTTGACATTAATTTTCGTAAAATATATAATTCTTTTAGCAAAACATAAGGAGGCTTTTATGCTAACTGCAATAGTAGGAATAAATTGGGGAGATGAAGGCAAAGGCAGAATGGTCGATTTATTGGCTTCTGATTATGATATTGTATGCCGTTATCAAGGCGGAAACAATGCAGGTCATACAGTTGTAAATGAATCAGGCAAATTTATACTTAACCTTCTACCATCAGGAATTTTAAGACCTGAAGTAGTTAATATTATGGGAAATGGTATGGTTATTGACCTCGAACACCTCCATAAAGAATTAAATAATTTGAGAAGTTCAGGAGTAAAAATCACACCGGAAAATTTAAAAATCAGCGATAAAGCAATTATTTGTCTTCCATATCATGTAAAGCAAGATGTGTTGGAAGAAGAACGATTAAAAGATATGAAGTTTGGTTCTACAAGAAGAGGCATAGCCCCAGTTTATGGCGACAAATACCTCAAAAAGGGTATCCGAATGGGAGATTTGCTTAACAAGGAAGAGTTAAAAAACCGCATAGAACAAGTCGTAGAATGGAAAAACCTAATGATAGCAGGTGGATATAAATCGATTGAATTTTATGCCGAGGATATGTACGACTGGTTGTTAAAATTTGGTGAAGAACTTGAAGAATATATATGTGACGTAGGACTTTACCTTAATGAAGCAGTAAAACAAAACAAACAAATCATGTTTGAAGCTCAGCTTGGTGCATTAAGAGATATAGACTTCGGAATTTATCCGTATACTTCCTCATCTTCAACTATTGCTGCATATGCACCAATAGGTGCAGGAGTTCCAGGGCAAAAACTTGACAATACAATAGGCATAATGAAGGCATATTCTTCGTGTGTTGGCGAAGGCCCATTTACAGCTGAAATGTTCGGAGAAGAAGCTAAAGCATTAAGAGAAGCAGGTGGCGAATATGGAGCTGCAACAGGACGACCAAGAAGAGTTGGACCTTTTGATGTAGTTGCATCTAAATATGGCGTAAGAGTACAAGGGGCTGATACACTCGCCTTGACTAAGTTGGATGTGTTATCCTACCTTGATAAAATACCTGTTATTACTGCTTATGATGTTGATGGCAAAAT
>JAQSYS010000155.1 GCA_029256005.1 Sedimentibacter sp. | reverse complement strand
TCAATAAATGTTGTCTTACCTCTTGCCATTATAATACCTCCATTCTTAACTCATCCATTCTTCCCGCATATAAAGATTTATGGGGAATAACTTTTCTAATATTTCTTCATTTTTTATATTTATAGCTGCATCTTTGATAACAGCTTCATATCTTATAGGAATATCAGTTTCCCAAGATACTTTCTTAGTTAGTTCATGACCGAATTCAACATCTTCTACAGTTGTATCCTTAAGCATATGTGTATTGTTTATTAATCCTGTGATTTTTAATTTTGATGTTTCTTCAATCATCTTCAAATATTTTATTGCACCTTCTACCGTGCTTGTTTCCGGTCTGTTGCCATTTATTACAAAGAACATGTCATATTCAACATTTCTTATTTGTTCAGCATATCTTGCAAGAACTCTTGCTCCTACTGGGTCACCACCCACATCTAAAATAGATCTTTCCTCCGGATTTAAAATAACTCCCATTAATTGCGCCGGAAGTGCTGGTATATCTATAGCAGTATTCTTGACACTTGAATCGAATACTTTAATACCGATACTTTCTAAATATTCTTTTTTTTCTCTTGATCTGAAATAGGGGTTTACTATATCCAAGTCAGCAATGCTTACATTTTCAAACATATCTTTCATTCTTACAGCATAATTTACTGAAAATTCAGACTTGCCGCTGCCATAGTGACCAATAATTATGACCAGTCTTTTGTCAATCATATTATCCCTCCTAGAGAACATAAGCTATTTGTATTCCTTTGCTGATTCCTCTTGTCTTAATACTCTGAGGCCACCTTGAGCTAATGCTAACAACTCATCTTCTCCCGGGTATGCAATTACTTCAGCAATAAACTTAACCTTCTTTTCAATCATAGCCACGAAATCTTTATCGTAAGCAATTCCGCCTGTAATAAGAATTGCATCAACTTCTCCATCAAGAACAACAGCATATTCACCAACTGCTTTTGCAACCTGATAAGCCATGGCGCTGTATATTAATTTAGCTTTGTCATCTCCAGCCTTTGCTTTGTCACTTACTTCCTTTGCATTGTTTGTTCCAAGATATGCACTGATGCCGCCTTTTCCAACTATCATCTTTTTAATATCTGATTCTGAGTAGTCACCACTAAAACAGGTCTTAACTAATTGTTCAGCTGGTAGTGACCCAGATCTTTCAGGCGAAAATGGTCCTTCACCATTTAATGCATTATTTACATCTATAACTTTTCCTTTTTTATGTGCTCCTACAGAAATTCCTCCACCTAAATGTACAACAACGAAGTTCATCTCATCATATTTCTTGCCAAACTTTTCAGTTGCTGCTCTTCTAGCTACTGCTTTTTGATTTAATGCATGCCAAATGCTTACTCTTTCAAAATTAGGATGTCCACTGATTCTGGCTACATCAATCATTTCATCAACTACCACAGGGTCAACTATAAATGAAGGAATATTAGCTTCATCTCCGATTGATCTAGCAATAAGTCCTCCAAGATTAGAGGCATGTTCACCCTTTGTGTTTGTTTTTAAATCTTCAACCAGCTTATCATTAACGGCATATGTTCCGCCTTCAATTGGCTTCAACAGTCCGCCTCTTCCTACAACTGCATCTAACGATTCAAGAGTTATGTTGTTTTCCTTTAGTGAATTAACAATTAAATCTTTTCTGAATTCGAACTGATCAGAAACCTTTGAATATATCCCCAACTCTTCATTTGAATGTCGTAATGTTATTTCAAATATAGAATTTTCATCTTTATAAACTGCAATTTTTGTTGATGTGCTTCCCGGATTTATTATTAATTGTCTCATGTTATTCTCCTTTAAATGATGAAACTAATACAGAAAGTGCAATTGAATTTAATTTAGCTTTATCTGAATCTGCTCTAGATGTCAAGACAATAGGTGCTCCAGCACCTAAAATTATTCCTGCATTGTCAGCATTAGCTAAATATGTAAGTGCTTTATACAATATATTTCCTGCTTCTATATTTGGCATCAGCAATATGTCTGCATCTCCTGCTGCTTTGCCTTCAATTCCTTTTAACTGTGCCGCTTCTTTAGAAATAGCATTGTCCAATGCATATGGACCTTCGATGATGCAACCTGTTATCTTTCCTTGTTTCTGCATTTCTACAAGTTCAGCAGCATCTAATGTTGCCTGCATCTTTGGATTTACTTTTTCCTTTGCACATATTACTGCTACCTTTGGAACCTCTGCTCCTAATGATTTGCTTAATTTTACTGTGTTTTCAACTATCTGTCTTTTCTCATCAGCATTTGGTGCTATGCTCATGGCTGCATCCGTTACAATAAAAAACTTGTGATAAGTATCTACTGAAAAAACAGCAGCATGGCTTAAAATATTGCCTGTACGAAGACCAATATCTTTATCAAGAACTGCTTTCAATATAATTGATGTGTCAACTAAACCTTTCATTACAATATCAGCTTTACCACTGCTTACAAGATAAACTGCTTGTCTGCATGCTGAGACAGCGTCTTTTTCATCAATTATCTCGATATTGTTTAAATCAAAATTGATTTCATTTGAAATATCTATTATTTTTTCTCTGTCTCCCACTAAAATCGGGGCACAGATTCTTTCTTTAACAGCAGCCTTTAATGCCAGCAATACATCCTCATCTTGAGCAAATGCCACTGCAATTTTTTTAGGCCCTTTGTTGTCGGCATATTCCTGGGCATATTTTATTATTTCTTCAAACTTATTCACGATATCACCTCTCGTATTAATATAGCAATAACCGTGCCAATAATTCTCATTAACAAAAATAAAGGCCAAGTCTTGATTTATCAAGTCTTGGCCAAATGTATTTCAATTAGGTTTATTTTATATTATTTTTTTTGCAGCAACTTGCATGCAAAATATTGCAATAAATTTCTTTTTGCAATATTTTGCAATTTTTACACTATTTTGTGCTTTTCCATTTTATAGTACAATGCTCTTAATGATATTCCAAGAATCTTTGCTGTTTCTGTTTTGTTTTTATTTAGCTTAATGTAAACACTTTTAATATAGTCTGATTCAGCCATATCTATAACATTGCTCAATTTAGTAAGATCACTTTCTTTGGCAACCAAACAATTATCAACATGAGTTTCCTTACTCGTAAACAAAAGTGGTAAATGCTCCGTCAAAATTACTCTTTCATTTATGTTCATATTAATGATTGAACGTCCAACTATGTTCTCCAGTTCCCTAACATTTCCAGGCCATCCGTATTCCATCATCACATTTAAGGCATCATTTGAAATATTCTGTATATGCCTTCCATAATCGTTATTAAACTTAACAATGAAATTTCTTATGAGCAAAGGAATATCTTCCTTTCTTTCTCTCAGGGGTGGAATCATTATTGGTAAAATGTTCAATCTATAAAATAAATCCTCTCTGAATTTCCCTGAGCTTACTGCAGCAACTAAGTCTATATTAGTAGCAGCAATGATTCTTACATCTATATAAATAGGATGATTGCTTCCTACTCTTAAGATTTCTTTTTCCTGCAAAACCCTTAGTAGTTTTGCCTGAGTATTCATGCTTATTTCAGAGATTTCATCTAAAAATATAGTACCTTTATCCGCTTCTTCAAAAAGTCCTTTTTTACCACCTTTCAAAGCTCCTGTAAAAGAACCCTCCTCGTAGCCAAAAAGCTCACTTTCCAAAAGTGTGTCCGAAAGCGCAGCGCAATTTACTCTAACAAATTTACCTTCTGCTCGTTTGCTTTGAGCATGGATTGAATTTGCAAACAGCTCTTTGCCTGTTCCGCTTTCTCCTCTTAATAAGACAGTTGCTGGAACCTTAGCTGCTTTCTCAATCATTTTTTTTACTTCTTTTAGTGATGCTGATTCACCAATAATATCTTCTGGCTTATATTTATATGACAATTCTCTCAATTTTTGTTCAGCTCTATTTAATTTGTCAGTTAAATCCTTTATACCTGATATATCATGAAGAACAGCAACGCTTCCTTTCATGATTCCATTCACAATTATTGGGGCAGCTTGTGCTACAACTGTCTTTCCGCTTGGCCTAATTTTAAGTTTAGTGTTTTCAACAGGTTTTTTTGATGTCAGAACCTTCATATGAAGGCTTTCTCCCTCTTCTATATCATACAGAGCATTTTTTCCAATAACCTCGTCATATTCTAATCCTGTTATTTGAGTATAAGCTGGATTAACAAGTATATGCTCCCCTTTTTCATTAACAACACTTATAGCATCTTGAGTTGCAAGAAATACGGCTTCAAGCATACCTTGGTAGTCCAGATTATTAATTTCTAAATTAATTTTATCCATATTAACTCCATTACTCTTCATCATTTTCCTGGGCACTAGGAGCTACTGTTATTTCAATTTTAATGGAATCCTGTGAAAGCGATATGCTGTTAACTGTTTTTTCTGTTTTTCCTTCAATTTTAACATCTTGTACTCCCAATGTTAAATTAACTAAATCTGCAGTTAATATTAAATCGCTTTTCTTTAATTGATTTAATACACTTGGAGGTCCATTTACAACAACAGTTATTTCTTTTTCAGGTTCTATTGGTCTTGCAGTATTATTTTCATTTAAGTTTGAATATTGAACTTCTGATGCTTCATATACAAATTCTTTTTCAATTGATTTTTCAATAGCAGCATTTACTACAGGAGTTGTTGTTAAATCTAAAATTATCAAACCATCTGTATTTAAAATTTCTCTTGACGATAGAATATTATTAAATGCTCCTGAAATGTCAAGATCAGCTACCTTCAACTCTGTAATAGTATCCAAAATATCCTTTCTGGCTGCTATTCTTACTTTTTCAGGTTTAACTGTTACATCGGTTATTTGATATCCTTCTTCCGGCAACCCTATTATGTTTGGTACTAAATCAACATACTTGGTAGGATATATCGGTACAGTAACTTCAACATTATCTATTGGTACTGACATAAATATTTCAGCATCTGTTCCATCATAAACTCTTACCGGAACAGTCTTAACTACATTGTCAACAGCTCCTTCAATATTAACGGTTGCCACTGCTGCTGTTGCTGAATTAACTACACTCCTTGGACCAGTAATTTTTACTGATGACGGATTTGATAATGGAAGTGATCTATAAAAATTTTCAGTCTGCTTACCTTCATATTGAACAGTAACATCCATTACCTTTGAAATAATACCTTCAATGTTGCATGCAATTTGTGATGGATATGTATTTGTAATTTCAACGCCGCTTGGACCCGATATTTCAATTTTTGCGTTAGTAATTCCTTCAGAAAAACCT
>JAQSYS010000154.1 GCA_029256005.1 Sedimentibacter sp. | reverse complement strand
ACACCCTTTGATGCATAGAAAATCGTCTTGCCTCCTGCACCACAGCCAATGTCCAAGACAGTTTTATCTTTAAACATTTCATCAATATTGGTATATTTTAGATAAAATTTTATCGTATCTATGCCTTTTTCATATTGCCATTCAGCATATGTTTTTTTGCCTTCATTACTCAAATTAAAAGGATGTACCGGCAGTTTAAACAATTTATTTACTGTCATACATAATTTCTGCATATTCTAACCTTCTTCATCAGTTTTTTATTACTTTGCAATTATATCATTTCAATTATCCAAATTCAATCATTTGTTACAGTCTTATAATAACTAGATAATATTATATGTTTTTATGCCTTATACGAGAGTTTCAACGAAGCAAATAATAGTATGTGTATCGTATAATTATTCCTTCTCATTATAAAATCAAATATTCCCTATTTATTATTGGCAAATTATGTTATATGATTTCTGTCTTTTTATGTTGAATTATTTGTTATTATAATATAAAATATCATTAAATCAATATACATAGAATGTAAGGGAGTTGTTATTTTGAAAAAAATCCTGATTATTGCAGTAATACTAACATTTGCACTCACTTCGGTAATATTTGCAGCTCCGGGTGACTCAAATGATCCCATAGTTGTATTAAGCTACCTTAATGATCGTTTGGAAGATTTGATAGAAAAATACAGCTTAGAAGACATTGAAGAAATCAAAGAACAAATTAATGACTTAGGTGGTTCAACAGAAACACCTGGTAATGGGAACTCCTCTTTAGCCTTGGATGTCGTAGAAATTAAGACAGGCGAAAAAATAATATGTGGTGCAGGAACAGAGATTATTTTAAGAGGCGGAGAAGCCAAAATTATAGGCAGTGAGCTAGGCGGTTTGACAAATGTTACACTTGGAAAAGACTTTGTTACTGGTATGGATGTAGTACCGAACAATTTATTAATAGTTCCAAGAGATGACGGTAGAGGTGTATACACTGACAGCTATGCAATTTTCATGGTCCGCGGTTCATATGAAGTAGTAAAATAATAGACTATATAAAAAACGAGAATTAAATTCTCGTTTTTTTATTTTTAAATGCCTATTCAGCCTTAATCAACTCATCAATTAATTTTACGAATTCATCTGTAGCCTCATATCCCTGTAGCTTCAGTTCATTGTTCTTAGTGCTGAATTCAGAGTAATATTTTTGCTTTATATAGATGTTCCTAGTTTCAATATCATAATACAAATCAAAATTAAATTCCTCTGTGTCACCAAAAAACAATTTTTCATCTTTAACAATAAAATCAGCATCAATCCAATAATACCCATTTTTTTTCAAAGGCAGATCTTCAACCAATGTAGCTTTCTTAGATTTATACAAACTTCTAAATAACTGCTTGATTTTTTCAGTCTTTTCTGTATTCTCTGGATTAGTTCCATCAAAGCTTTTTATTTTTTTTATGTCTTCATGCTGGTTAGTATATCTGATTCCCTTATTTGAATAAACAGTTATATCAACATCTGAAATACTGCTGATAGATCCTGATACTTCTTCTATATTGCCTTGTAAAACTTCATCAATAGCACTTATGTATTCATTCTTTCTGAAAAGCGTTGATATCAATATTATAACTGCTGCTAACAGCAACACTAATAGTATTATTCGGCCATAATTAACTTTTCTTTTCTTGCTGTACATACTGCGCCTTCTTGCCATAAATTCACCAACCTATACCTTTTTTTTCGAGAAGATCTTTTATTTTTGTTTCTAGCTCCTCTATTGTGCCCTCATTGTTAATTATCTCATCAACCATTGAAACCTTCTCATCAATAGGGATTTGCTTTTTGATAATACTCAAGACATCCTCTACGTTTTTGTTTTCCTTTAAAGCCCTCTTCTTTAGTCTTTCTTTTTGAGTTTCAGGGCTTACATAAACCAACCAAATTTCATCAAATTTTAAGCTATATTCTTTTTCCTGCTTTAAATTTTCTAAAATTAATGGAATATCGAGAAAGATAACATTTGAATTGCTTTCTTCAATACCTTTCATTAAAACATCAATGACATATACATGGACTATTTTATTTAATGTTTTTAAACATTCCTCATCATTGAAGACTATCTTACCAAGCTTCATCCTGTTTATAGTTAAATCTTTATTCAATATTTCTTCTCCGAAATAATTTACTACATTATGATAAAGCTCACTATCCTTATTATAACCCTCATGCACAATTTTATCTGAATCCAGTACATTAAATCCCAAATCTTTTATTATATTTACAGCAGTTGATTTACCGGTCCCAATGCTACCAGTTATCACTATAACTCTTTTATTTTGCTTCATACCAGCTTCTTCCTACATTCACATCTGATTTCAACTTAACTTTAAAGCCTTCAACTACATTTTCCATTTCTTCTTTTAATATTTTTTTAACATCTTCAAGCTCAGGCTCATATGCTTCAATAATCAGTTCGTCATGAATTTGTAAAATAAGTCTGGATTTCATATTGTTATTTTTTAATCTTTTATATACACCTACCATAGCAGCCTTAATAATATCAGCAGCAGTGCCTTGTACCGGAGTGTTAAGGGCAATTCTTTCTCCAAAGGATCGTATGTTAAAATTCCTTGAAGCAAGCTCAGGGATATTTCTTCTTCTTCCAAAGTATGTCGTAACATATCCGTCATTCTTTCCTTGTTCAACAATATCTTTCATATACTTATCTATATTGCCGAAAAAGCTTAAATAATTTTCTATGTACATTTTAGCTTCTTTTCTTGGAATACTTAAGTCCCTGCTTAAGCCATAATCACTTATACCGTATACAATTCCAAAGTTTACAGCCTTGGCTCTGCTTCTCATTTCAGATGTAACTTCTTCTATTCCGACATGAAAAACCTGTGAAGCAGTCTTTGTGTGTATATCTTCATTATTTAAAAATGCTTCTATTAAGTTTTGTTCATCTGCAAGGTGTGCAAGCACCCTGAGTTCAATTTGCGAATAATCAGCATCACAAAGAATATAATTTTCTTCTGCTACAAATGCTTTTCTAAGCTCACGGCCTTCTTGTGTTCTTGTAGGAATGTTTTGAAGATTTGGCTCTGTGCTAGAAATCCTGCCTGTTGCAGCAATAGTTTGATTAAAGGAGGAATGAACTCTTCCTGTATCTTTGCTTATAACATTTTTTAGACCTTCAACATATGTAGAGTTCAGTTTAACCATCTGCCTATATTCAACAATCAAGCTGACAACTTCATGATCAGACTTCAAGCGGTCAAGAACCTCTGCATCAGTTGATATACCTGTCTTAGTTTTTTTAATTACAGGAAGACCAAGTTTTTCAAACAATATGACAGCTAACTGCTTTGGAGAATTAATATTGAAGCTTTCCCCTGCCTTTTCGTATATTTCTGTTTCAAGAGAAGAAATTTTATCCTTGAAATGTAACCCTAGGTTGTCAATAACATCTGAATCTACCTTAAAGCCCACAAACTCCATGTATGCCAATACTTCTATTAATGGCAACTCAATTATTTGGAATAAATCTGTCATTCCAAGTTCATTAATTTCATCTGTTATGAGTTTTTCTGTTTTTATGACAGTGCTTAAATAATTATAAACATAGTTTTTTCTTTTTTCTAAGTCTAATTCCTTAAATGACATCCTTTTTTTCCCTGTTCCTAAAATGTCATTTTCTGAAGGAATTTCTTCTTTTAAATATTCATATGCAATTTTATCTATGGAATATGAGCTTTCAGAAGGCTCTAAAAGATACTTGCCAATTTCTGAATCAAAATAAATGTTTTTTAACTCAATATCTTTTTTCATTAAATAAATTACTTCGTTCTTAATACTATGGCCAATGGTCATTATATCACTTTTTTCGAAAACATTGGTTAACATTTTCAAAACTTTAGTTTCTTCAATTTTTTCTATATCTATATAATAAATATTGTTGCAGTCGGAAATTCCGACAGCTACAGCCTGACTGTACAATGTTCTGTCAGAATCCATAAGAATTTTTACTGCAAGCTTTTTGCTCATGTCTATATTTTCAACAGCTTTATTGATACCTTCTTCGTTATCGACATATATAATATCAATTTTATTCAAAGGTATATCTTTAAGAAGTGACATTTCCGTATCATTCTGATCAAACATTGACATTTGAGCTTCGGGCTCAGATTCAGGTTCAAGTTCAATATCCGCTATTCTTTTTTTAAATATCCTAAATTCCAGTTCATCATACAATGTAAGAAGCTTTTTAGAATCAGGCTTTTGAGTTCTATAATCATTTAAATTAAACTCTAACGGTATATCTCTTATAATTCTGGCTAATGTCTGGCTCATATATGCCTGCATTTTATCTGATTCGAGTTTTTCCCTTAGTTTTCCCTTTATGGAATCAATATTTTCATAAACACCATTCAGACTTCCATATTCCTGAATGAGTTTTAATGCGGTTTTTTCTCCCACGCCGCCAACACCTGGGATATTATCAGATGGATCTCCCATAAGTGCTTTCAAATCAATAAACTGAGTTGGACTAATGCCATATTGCTCGTCCATTGCCTTCAAATCCATTTCCACTGTGTTAGTAACACCTTTTTTGGTAAGTACAACCTTTGTATTTTCATCAATAAGCTGAAGATAATCCTTATCACTGGTAACTAGATATACATCTGCTCCTTGCTCCGCCGCGTAATTCGCAAATGTTCCTGCCACATCATCTGCTTCAAAACCTTCTACTTCTATGCATTTAATGTTATGTATTTCCAAAACGTCTCTAATAAGCTGAAATTGTTCTACCAATTCATTGGGTGCTTTTGCTCTTGTAGCTTTGTAGTCTTTGTACTGCTCATGCCTGAATGAAGGCTTTTTAGGGTCAAAAGCTGTACATATGTAATCAGGAGAATATGTTTCTAAAAGTTTATACAACATGCTTAAAAATCCATATACTGCATTTGTATATTGCCCCTTTTTGGTTTTCAACGGTGGCATTGCAAAAAAAGCCCTGAAAAGAATGCTGTTACCGTCTAATATCATTATTTTATTATTCATGGTATCTCCTTGAATGAATTTTATCTTATGTTTATGAATTATTAGATGAGAAACAAAATAATATTAATTTTAAGAATCGTTGATTAGTTATAAATTATTATAACAACATCTAATCTTATGGTAAAGGAATATTTTCAATATCATATATCAAACAATCAAACATATAATTAAATATAAAAGTGAAGGGATGAATATTTATGAAATTAATCGAACCAAAAAATTATAATTTTTCAAATGTGAATTT
>JAQSYS010000153.1 GCA_029256005.1 Sedimentibacter sp. | reverse complement strand
CTTATAAAGCAAATATCCTTTACAGGGCTAATATCAGTAATACTTCCAACTTGCTTAACATTTTCTAATTGCTGATCTGCATTTTCATCATTTGTATTACCTTCATTTCCACTGAACAAAAACGGATTAACGGGTTCATTATTATTATTATTATTTTGTCCGTCATTTCTTTGTTGATTGTTATTTTGTTCCTGTTGATAATTTCTATTTCCGTCCATGTTATTAAATGATTGCTGCTGTATATTATTCATATTCTGATTGTTAATTTTCATTTAAGCCTCCACATAAAAATAATCAGGTTATTCCTGATTATTCTTTGGAGTTTTGCTTTTTTTATGCATATTATCAATAGTTTCTTTCATTTCAATCAATCATTTTCAATAATTATCATATCACTACCGATTTTTTTTATATTTTTCCATAAAATTTCTTTTTTCTTTGGTTCCTTAAAAATATTGAAGTGTGAATTAGTACCGGAAATAAAGCTTATAATTTCGCCGGTTTTTTCTTCAATAACCAAATCACAATCACCGAATATTCCCAAATTTTCTCCGGTGTCAATATTTATAATCTCTTTGCTGTAAAGCTCACTAAGTTTCATAAAATCCCCCCTTTACAATATTATCTATACCCCTGTGTGACCGAAGCCTCCGGCTCCTCTTTCAGTATCTCCAAGCACTTCAACTAATTCAAAACTTGCCTGTTCATGCTTTATAAAAACCATCTGAGCAATTCTGTCCCCATTATTGATAATGAATTCATTATCACCTAAATTAATCAGAATAACTTTTATTTCTCCGCGATAATCGGAATCAATGGTTCCAATACCATTTACAAGGCTTATTCCATGTTTAATTGCAAGCCCGCTTCTCGCCCTGACCTGTGCCTCATATCCTTCAGGTATTTCAATAAATAAACCAGTTGGAACTAAGGCTCTTTCCATAGGTTTTAAAACTATGGAGTTTTCCAAATGTGCCTGTAAATCAACTCCTGCTGAACCCTTTGTTTCATATGCAGGAAGATTAAAAGGATTATTTTTAACTATTTTAACCTTCATATTCTTCTCCTAGTACATTATTCAAAATTTCTTCTATATTTTTATGTTTATTAAGATTTCCTGTAAATGTTATACTTAATTTATTTATGTCAAATAAATCATTTGCTATCTTTAAAACATCCTCTAGCTTAACATTATTAATGCTTTCAATAACTTCCTCAGGATACTGTATTTCGTTGTATAACAATTCTCTTCTGCCGATTGCAGACATGCGGCTTGATGTACTTTCAAGCCCTAAAATATAGTTACCTTTAATTTGTTGTTTTGCTCTATTGAATTCCTTTTCAGTAATATTGCCCTTCTTCATGTTCACCATTTCTTTTAGAACTGTCCTAAGGGCATCCTCTGCCTGTTCATAGCTCATGCCTGCATAAATGCTGAAAATTCCTGTATTTGAGTAATTAGAAACAAATGAATAAATTGAATAAACCAATCCCTTCTTTTCTCTAACCTCCTGGAATATTCTTGAGCTCATGGTTCCACCGAAAATGTTGTTGAGTACTAAGAGAGGATAATAGTATTCATCATGTCTGCCAATTGTTTTGTTTCCTATGCACATATGTAGCTGCTCTAAATCTTTATTTATACCAACTACTTTGCGTATATATTCGCCTTCTTTATCAACATGTTCCATGTGAGAATTTTGCCAACTTTCAAACTTTTCATTAATTAGCTTTATAAATGTTTGTTCATCAAAGTTGCCTGCTATTGAAATTACAGTATTGTGAGGGGAATATTTCTCCTGCATGTAATCCATAACCTTTTTAGTAGTAAATGTTTTTAAGTTTTCTTCAGTACCTAATATATTATATGCCATAGGGCTGTTGTTGAAAATTATTTCTGTCAAGCTGTCATGAACGACATCTTCCGGTGAATCCTCATACATTTTTATTTCTTCAATAACAACAGAAATTTCCTTATCTATTTCTTCTTGTTGAAATAATGAGTTAAAAAACATATCAGAAAGAATATCAACAGCTTCTTCAATGTTCTCATCCAGGACCTTAACATAAAAACAAGTACATTCCTTGCTGGTAAATGCATTGAGCTGTCCACCCAAATTATCCATATCTTCAGCTATTTCATTTGCTTTTCTGTTGTTTGTACCCTTAAAAAGCATGTGTTCAATAAAATGTGATAATCCGTTAGTTTCTTCAGTTTCATTGTTGGAGCCTACATTGACCCAAATTCCTATTGAAGCTGATTTAACATAATCTATTTTTTCCATTACTACTCTAACGCCGTTATCCAAAGTATATTTATTTATCATCTTTCCTCCATATTGATACCTTTAAGTTCAGAGCGTTGTCACCAGTACATTCTGAATCTCATGATGCTGCATCTCCCTGTAATAAGCAGTATAATAATTATTGCAACCAAAATTACAATTATTAGTTTTCTTATAAAAGCCATGTTATTACAAAAAAATTTCATAAAAATCCCCCTTATATTTATATGTATTAATAAAAGGGTCTAATTATGATATATAATAATATATTTATACTATCAAATTTTAACATAAATTACAAGAACTTTCCGAATTTCAGTTTTTAGAGCAAGAGCCTGTAAACTATGAGCCTTTTTAAATCAAATAAAAAAAATAACAAAAAATCACGGCTTTGCCTTGATATTTGTTATCTGTTTTATAAATAAGAAATCTGACTTGTTTTACAAGTCAGTTTCACAAGTTGTTAATTGCCTTCTGTTTCTTTTATAGCATCTTTTCTTGAAAGTTTGATTTTACCTTGTTGGTCAATTTCTATTACTTTTACAAGTATTTCATCTCCAACATTTAAAACATCTTCTACTTTAGCAACTCTCTTGTCAGAGATTTGAGATATATGAAGAAGTCCGTCTTTGTTGTCAGTAAGTTCAACAAAAGCGCCGAATGTTGCAAGTCTCACAACTTTACCAAGAATTATTTCTCCAACTTCGACTTCTTTAACGATGCCTTCGATTATTTTCTTAGCCTTGTAAGCAGCTTCCACATTTTCAGCAGCTATCAATACTGAACCATCATCTTCTATATCAATTTTAACTCCAGTTTCTTCAATAATCTTGTTAATAACTTTTCCACCTGCACCAATAACGTCTCTTATCTTGTCAGGATTAATTGTCATGCTGATTATCTTAGGAGCATACTTAGATACTTCTTCTCTTGGTTTGTCAATGCATGCTATCATCTTATCAAGAATAAATAATCTTCCGATTAAAGCTTTATCTAATGCTTTAGTTAAAATATCTTTATCTATTCCATGAACCTTCATATCCATTTGAATAGCTGTGATACCTTCTTTAGTACCTGCAACCTTGAAGTCCATGTCTCCAAGAAAGTCTTCCATTCCTTGAATATCAGTAAGTACAGCTACATCATTGCCTTCTTTGATTAAACCCATTGCAACTCCAGCTACAGGTGCCTTTATAGGAACTCCCGCATCCATCAATGACAATGTACTACCGCATACTGACGCCTGTGAAGTTGAACCATTTGAGCTCAATACTTCTGAAACAAGTCTTATAGTATATGGGAAAACTTCTGTAGATGGTATAACCGGCTCCAATGCTCTTTCTGCCAATGCTCCGTGTCCTATTTCTCTTCTTCCTGGTCCTCTTGAAGGTCTTGTCTCTCCAACTGAATAAGAAGGGAAGTTGTAATGGTGCATATATCTTTTAGAAGTTTCTTCAGAAATTCCGTCAAGTGTTTGTTCATCACTTGAAACTCCTAAAGTTGCAACTGTAAGAACCTGAGTTTGACCTCTTGTAAATATTGCAGATCCATGAGTTCTTGGAAGCATCCCTACTTCGCAAGTAATTTTTCTTATTTCATCAATTGTTCTATTGTCTGGTCTTATTCCTCTTACAAGAATATTTTCTCTAACCTTTTCTTTAATAATATAATATAACGCTTCTTCTATGTCAGCTGCATTTTCAGGATACTTTTCTAAAAATATTTCTTTAGCTACAGCCTTGAAGTTATCTATTTTTTCTTGTCTTTCAAGCTTATCTTCAACGATTATAACTTCGTTTATAATTGGTGAAGCATATTCTCTTATTTCTTTTTCAATTGTTTCATCACTAACAAACTTAACAAAATCAGATTTTGCTTTTCCTACAGCTGCTTGAATCTCACTGATAAAATCACAAATTTTCTTGATTTCTTCATGTGCGTACAATATAGCTTCAAGCATCTTTGCTTCAGGAATTTCATTTGCTCCTGCTTCAACCATCATAATTGCGTCTTTTGTTCCGGCAACTGTTAAGTTCAAAGCAGTAGTTTCTCTTTCTTTGCTGTTTGGATTTACAATAAATTCATTGTTTATTAATCCTAAATTTACTGCTCCAGTAGGTCCTTCAAACGGTACATCAGAAATAGACAATGCAATTGATGAACCAATCATTCCAGGTATTTCAGGAGAACAATCCTGATCTACTGACAATACAGTAACTGTAACAGAAACATCATTTCTGTATCCTTTTGGGAATAATGGTCTTAACGGTCTGTCAATTAATCTTGATGTAAGAATCGCTTTTTCTCCAGGTCTTCCTTCTCTTTTAATGAATCCACCCGGAATTTTTCCTACTGAGTAAAGCTTCTCCTCAAAATCAACACTCAGCGGAAAAAAATCTATACCTTGTCTTGGCTCCTTGGATGCAGCCACGTTAGCCATAATTACTGTATCTCCATACTGCACTATGCATGAACCATTTGCAAGTTCTGCAATCTTTCCGGTAGTAACCTTTAATTCTCTTCCGGCAAGCATGTATTTAAAAACTCTTTCTTCCATTAGTACCTCCTTTTAGATAATCCTGGTATCTTTTTTTCTTAACGGAATATTTTGGTATAGGGACATAAAAGATAGAGCGGGTTTCCCCGCTCCTTAATTATCTTCTTAATCCTAATTTTGCAACAATACTTCTGTATCTTTCGATGTCGTTATTCTTTAAGTAGTTAAGAAATCCTCTTCTTTGTCCAACCATTTGTAAAAGACCTCTTCTTGAATGATGGTCTTTCTTGTTGTCTTTTAAGTGTTCAGTTAAATTGTTGATTCTGAAACTCAACAATGCTATTTGAACCTCAGGAGATCCTGTATCCTTTTCATTGATTCTGTATTGCTCAATAATTTGTGTTTTTTGTTCCTTTGTCATTTAATTATCCTCCGATATTATTTTTATTTCACCATAATCCAAGCAATACGTTGAGGATTCGTAAAACTTAGGCTATGGAAATACAATAAATTGTACCATACTGC
>JAQSYS010000152.1 GCA_029256005.1 Sedimentibacter sp. | reverse complement strand
TTTTAATTTTAAAACTTATTTGGAACAAATAAAAAATATTTACGTCTTATATTATAACCGAACGGGGTGAAAGAATGAAAAGCAATGAACAATGGCTTGTGGAACAAAGTCGCAATGGTAATGTTGATGCTTTTGAAGAACTTATTAAGGATTACAAAAAAAGCGCTTATAATATAGCTCTGAGAGTTTTGCGGAATGTCGAAGATGCTGAGGATGCATCTCAAGAGGCTTTAATCAAGGTTTATAAGAACATACAAAACTTTAACATGCAATCCACCTTTAAGGTATGGATGTATAGGATTGTTGTTAATACTTGCCTTGACTTTAAAAGGAAAAAGATAATTAATGCGGTTTCCATTGATGAAAATATTGATTTGGGTGGAAATAATGAAATTCACAGAGAAATAGCAGATGATTCAGGAAACCCTGATGTTTTGGTTGAAAAAAACTTTAATAACAAGCTTGTTAATGATGCAGTTAATAAATTGGATGATGAATATAAAACAATTATTGTTTTGCGGGATATACAAGGTTTTTCATACAGTGAAATTGCTGAGATTTTATCATGTAATTTGGGAACTGTGAAGTCCAGGCTTAACAGAGCAAGAAAAAGCTTGAAAGAAATACTTGAAAATGAATTAAAAATTCAATGCTAAGGTGGTGACAATATGAATTGTAATGATGTAAGAGATAATATATCTTTATATATTGATGATGAATTAAACGAAGAAGAAAAAAAATTAATGGAAGAGCATTTGAAAAAATGTGATGAATGCAGCAAAGAGCTGGAAGAGTACAAAAAAATCATTCAAATGCTGTGTGAATTGCCTGATGAGGAACCACCTGTTGGATATTGCAAGAGACTTCATGAAAAACTTTTAAACACTAAATTGCAGGAAAAAGAAGAGACAGAAATCAGTCGAGTAGTTGAAATGCCTAATAAGACCAGAAACAATAGATTTAAATGGATAAAATATGGCGGACTGGCAGCTTCATTAGCTCTGGTATTGCTTGTATATGGGTTGAACAATAATTCATTAATGAACAAGTCAAGTGATGAAATGTCTTATGAAAGAGCAGAAGCTCCGGCAGAAGCTCCAGCAGCACCAGATGCACTAATGCCTTCTTCTGAAGAGAATGGTGGAGGTAACGAGTATGGGGTTGCTGGAATTGAAAAGGACAAATTAGAAGATCTCAAGAGTGTTGATAAAGGAATTTTATCTGAAATTGGTTTAATGGCTGCCGAACAAAGAGAAATGAAAATAATCAAGACCGGAAGTCTTTATGTGCAGACTAAGGATTTTGATAAATTTCTTGATGAGACAACTTTGAAGATTGAATCTTTAGGCGGTTTTATAGAAAATAATAGCACTGAGGTGTATCAGGTATACAATGATGAAAAGCTAATGCATGGAAGCTTGAAAATACGTGTACCGAAGGACGCATTTTATGAAATAATAACATTCTTGGAACAGACAACTGATATCAGAAGAAAAACAGTGGGCGAAAGTGATGTTACCAAAGAGTATTATGAAAAAGACAACAAGGTTAAAAACCTTGAAGTTCAAGAGCAGCATTTAAGAGATTTGTTTGAAAAGGCAACTACTGTTGATGAAATGCTTCAAATTGAAAATGAACTTAGAAGAATCAGGACTGAAATAGATGCTTTAAACATAAGTCTGGCTGATATAAATGACAGAGCTTCAATGTCAACAATCGTGCTGGAAGTTGATGAAGTTAAGGATGTTAATTTTACGCTTCAAAGTGAAAAGGGTATATGGGAAAGAGCAAAAGAAGGTTTTATAAATACTGTTAATGGAATTGTAAGAGGACTTGGAAATTTAGTAATAAGTTTCATAGCTTCAACACCGATATTAATTCCGGCAATAATAATATTTGTAATTTTGCTGAATAAAATAAAGAAGTATTGGAAAAAAAAGTTATAAATAAGCATTCAAAAGAGGTTAGAAAAATAACCTCTTTTTTGTGTGAATTATTGATGAAGAATCTCATTATAAAAAGTTATTTAATCATACATTATCATATGCTATAATGAAAACAATCAATGAAACAAAGACTAATGTCTTTGTCTGATAGTGTATTCATTGTATGGTTTTGAAGCAAGACGATAAGCGTCTTGTACTATATACTATTATATTAAAAGCAAAGAGAGGCTAGAAATATGGGGCAAGCAAGTATCGGAGACTTGTTAAATGATAAAGCAAGAGAACAAATGAAGAACATGTCAAATACTAATACGAATATTTCAGAACTTAAAGCAGGAGAAAAGGCAGATGGTTTCTATCTGATTAAAAGTTTTGATGTTAAGAAAACTACAAATGGAAAACAGTACATAGATATTGAATTAGTAGATAAATCAGGTGAAATTAATGCGAAAATATGGGAGTATACATCTGAAAAGGAAGAGTTAATTGCAAGCAGTTCAATTGTAAAAGTAAGAGGAGAGGTTCTGGAGTGGAACGGCTCCAAGCAGTTAAAGGTTAATAAAATCAGAGCGAAAATTCCTACTGATACCATAAAAATATCTGAGTTAATACCTTCAGCACCGATTGAACAAGAAGAGATGCTCAATTCAATTAATGCATATGTTAAGAAGATTAAGGATGTTGAAATAAGATTATTAGTTGAAAACATCGTTTCAAAATATAGCAATAAACTCTTTTATTACCCTGCTGCAAAGAAAAACCATCATTCATACATGGGAGGTCTATTGTACCATACTCTAAGGATGCTACAGTCAGGAGAAAAGCTAGGGCAGGTATATGATTTTCTCAAAATGGATTATGTGTATGCAGGGGTAATTTTACATGACATATGTAAAATACTAGAAATGGAATCTGATGAATACGGAGTGGTTTCTGATTATACAATGGAAGGAAAGTTGTTAGGACATATTATCCAAGGTATTAAGGAAATAGAAATTGAGGGAGAAAAGATTGGCATTAGCAGGGAGAAAAGTATAATTCTTCAACACATGGTTTTATCTCATCACTATGAACCTGAATTCGGCAGCCCTAAAAAACCAATGACTCCAGAAGCAGAGTTGTTGCACTTTTTAGATATAATAGATGCAAGAATGTTTGATTTTGAGCATGCATTGGAGGGCATTGGACCTGGTCAATTCACGGATAAAATATGGCTATTGGATAACAGAAACCTTTATAAACCAATGAACAATGAATAATGAATAGTATAGGTTGAATTAAGGAATAGTCTTAATTCTTCATTAACTGTTCATTGCTCAATTTTTCATTGTTCAATGTTCATTTCAGTTGGAGGAATCATGGGATTAAATATTGTTGCTGGACGAGCCAAGACAGGAAAAACAACTTATATATACGATGATATAAGCAATGAAATAAAAAAAAATAATGATTTAAATTTATTACTAATTGTACCTGAACAGATGACATATCAGAATGAATATGAGCTTATTGAAAGAATCAATGACCTTGGAATAATGTCAGCTGAGGTTTTGAGCTTTACACGCCTTAGCTACAAGGTTTTTGAAGAGGTTGGTGGGCTAAAGATTCAGGATATTAACAGCTATGGGAAGATAATGCTGTTAAAGCAAATATTTGATGAAAACAAAAATGAATTGCAGTTGTTCAATAAAGCAACGAAGCAAGATGGTTTTTTGCGAGAATTTGACGCACTTATAAGTGAACTTAAACAAAATTGCATAAGTGTAGAATTTCTTGAGCAAATACTGAAGTTTAAAGTAAAAGAAGATAATAACCAACTTTTAAATAAAAAGCTTGAAGATATAATAAAAATTTACCGGGAAATAAATAATAGAACAAAGGACATTTTTTTTGACGAAGAAGACAAAATGGACTTATTTATTTCTGCAGTGGAAAAGTCTGAATACATTAAGAATTCAATTGTATGGATCGATGGATTTGAGAGCTTCAATATACAGAGGCAAAGAGTTATTAAGGAGCTAATAAAGCATGCCAAGGATGTTACCATATCTTTAAATATTGATTCTGAATCTCTTAAAAATTTAAATTACACAGAAGATTGGGAAGCATTTAAGATTGTTTATGACACCTACAAAGCATTAATTAATGAATCAGAAAGCTCAATAAACATAATTCCTGTTAATTCTGGAAATATGAACAATAAAACAAAATTTATTGAAAAAAATATGTTTTCTATAAATTCGGATACTTACAGTGATGAAGTCTCCAATATTCAAATTTTCACATCATTGAATCCATATTCAGAAACTGAAAAAGCTGCGGCAAAAATTATATCACTCGTAAGAGATCACGGGTACAGATGGAAGGATATAGCAATTGCCGTTGGTGACATGGACAGCTATTCAATCAATATAAAGAAAGTTTTTACTCAATATGATATTCCTTATTTTTTAGATGCAAAAAGGGATATCATGGGAAATCCGTTGACAAAATTCATATTATCACTTTTGGACATGTTTATATATAATTTTAAACATGACAGTGTATTTGAATTTTTAAAAACAGGTTTTTCTTCTTTGGATTACGATGAAACGAGCAAGTTAGAGAATTTTGCTCTGCAATATGGAATTGAAAGAGAAAAATGGTTCAAAGAATTTAAATTTAATGCTGATAATATTGATTATTTCAATATGCTCCGTGAAAAATTCATTTCTGAGTTAAAAGAAGCAAGAAAGAAATTCAAAGATTTAAAAACAACTCAAGATATTACATTGTTTATTTTTGAGTTTTTAAAGGTTTATAAGGTTCAAGAAAAAATTGAAAGACAGTCAGGCATTTTTAAAAAAACAAACAATTATGAATTATCTAGCGAAAATTCTCAGGTATGGAATTATGTTATAGAAGTATTTGAACAAATTGTGCTTACTGGCGCGGATATTGAAATTAAGGCGCATGAATACAGAAAAATGATTGAAGCAGGATTTAATGAGATAAAGATAAGCATAATACCTCCAACCTTGGACAAAGTAACGGTTGGAGAAGTTGAAAAAATTTCATTTAAGACGTGTAAGATTCTCTTTATAATGGGAGCAAACGAAGGAAAACTTGATTCAAAAAATAGTGAAAAAGGTCTTCTCCTTGATGATGAAAGAGATATACTGACAAAAGCCGGTATCGGATTGTTAAATGATTCGGATTACTTTCTATATAAGGAAAAGCATATTCTTTACAAGTTATTTACCAATGCATCTGACAAGTTGTTTTTGAGTTATGCAGCACTGGGTACTGCAGATGGCAAGACACTTCAGCCGTCAATGTATTTTGATAAGCTTAAGCAATTGTTTCCTTCAGTAAAGGTGCAATCTGATCTAAGCTATATCAATGAGGAAGAGAATATTTCAAACAACAAGGGGACAGTTGATTTTCTCTTTTCTGAAATAAGAGAATTTGTTGGAGGTGGTGATATTCATGAAGTATGGAAGGATGTTTATGCCTGGTACGAACTAAATGATAATCACATTTCTGATTTAATAAATAAAGGATTATTATATGAAAACAAAGCATTAAAAATTACTAAGAAAAATATAGATAAAGTTCATTCAACACCGGTAACAATGTCTGTTTCAAGACTTGAAAACTTTGCTACATGCCCTTTTAAGTTTTTCATAGAAAATGTAATAAAACCTCAGCCAAGATTAGTTCAAAAGGTAGAATTTTATGATCTTGGAAACATATATCATCAGGCAGTTGAGCATTTCACAAAGGGTATTACAGAAACAGGAACCAATATTCTGGAATTGGACAAGGAGTCTGTTCTTTTAATGTCTCAATCCAGCACTGAAAAAATATTGCTAGATGGCGAAATGGACTATTCGGCTTTTGATGCTAATGAGCGTAACAAATACATGAAGGAAAAAATTAAAAGACTGGTTAACAGGGCTACTGACACTATTGTGGAACAACTAAAAAAAGGAAATTTCAGACCTATGTTCACAGAGCTTGTAATAGGCGACACTGACAAAGATGTTTATATAGAACCTGTTGAAATTAAATTATCTGATGATGTAAGTATTTATTTTCAGGGAAGAATCGACCGAGTTGATATAATGAAAAAGGACGATAAATTATATATAAACATTATTGATTATAAGTCGTCTCGCAAGGATATTGATTTATCAGATGCTGTACAAGGACTTCAACTGCAGCTTTTGGTATATATGTCTGCAATTATGAAAAACGGCAAGAAATTGTTTCAGACAAAGCCAGAAATCGGAGGAGCATATTATTATAGCATAGATGATCCTATGATTAATGGTGATGAAGTAACATTAGAGGATTCAGAAAATGAAATATTCAGACAATTATCCCTAAAGGGTTACATTGTTGAAGACTCGGAAGTTATTTTTAATATGGACAAAGATATTGAATCTAATAAAAAGTCAGATGTTATTCCGGTAATATTTAATAAGGACGGAAGCACATCGAAATCATCTAAGACATTGACATTTAAGGAATTTAATGCAATTCTAAACAAGACTGATGAGGTTGCAAAGGATTTAGCTGAAAAGATTTTAGATGGAAACATTGATATAATGCCTTTCAGAAAAGATACTGGTGTAACTCCGTGCTCATATTGTGATTATACTGGTGTGTGCCAATTTGATCCATCTGTAGATGGCAACAATTACAGAAGAATAAAGAAATTAAAAAAAGATGATATATTAACGGAAATTTTAAATGAAGGCGGTGAAGACATTTGAAATTTAGTCCCAGCCAGCAAGAAGTAATTGATATAAGAAATAAAAATATTTTGGTGTCAGCTGCAGCAGGTTCAGGAAAGACTACAGTCCTGGTTGAAAGAATAATTAAACTTTTAGTAAATGAAAAGGAAGATATAGATAAATTTTTAATAGTGACATTCACTAATGCTGCTGCCAGCGGTATGAAACAAAAAATACACAAAGCTTTAGTTAAAGAGTTGCAAAATAGCGAGGACAAGGAGCATTTGTCCAGACAATTAAATATTTTAAGCAAAGCAAATATTTCGACGATTCATGCTTTCTGCATTGATGTGGTAAGAAAGAATTTCCATGTAATCGGAATAGATCCTGGATTCAGGATTGGTGATGTAAATGAGGTTGATATACTTCTTCAGGAAGCAATAGACGAGGTTTTAGAAAAGCATTATACAGAAAAACCTGATGGGTTTATTCAGCTTGTAGAAAGCTTTACCGGAAACCGTGGAGATTTGGAATTAAATGAAATCATTAAGGATATTTATAGGTTTATACTGAGCTTTCCAGAACCTTTAAGTTGGCTTTCTAAATCTGTTGATATGCTTTTTGTGTCTGAGGAGGATTTAATAAACTCTGTGTGGGTTAAAGCTATAAGAGACAATTTGGCTTTGCAGCTTACAGGAGCAGAAGAGGCTCTGGAATCAGCTTTCAAATTGTGTATTGAAGATGATGGTCCATCAACATATGAAGAATCTATAACAGAAGATTTGAAAAATGCTACTAAGCTAAAAACTATCCTTAGTGAAGATTTCAAAGAATTTATAGATTTTGTTCATACAGTTTCTTTTCCAACATTAAAAGCAATGAAGGGCAAGGCAAAGGAAGAAGTGAATCCTGAAAAACAGGAGGAAGTAAAATCCTTTAGAGAAGATTACAAGGATATTATAAAGAATATAAAAAAAATGCTACCTCTAAAAAATCTTTCTGGTTATGCTCAAGAAATAAACCTCATGCATAGTCCAATGAAAGCTTTGTTTAATATTCTATTTGATTTAGATATGAATTTTAAATCTAAAAAAATGGACAAAGCGATTGCTGATTTTAGTGATGTTGAGCATTATGCACTTCAAATTTTGAGGCATGATGATATTAAAGAAAGGTACAAAAGTAAGTTTAAATATATTTTCATAGATGAATATCAGGACAGCAATAGTCTCCAGGAGGAGTTATTGAGCCAGATTAAAAGAGAGAACAATTTGTTTATGGTTGGAGATGTAAAGCAGAGCATTTATCGTTTCAGACTTTCGGATCCTACAATATTCAATGAAAAAAGCAGAATATATCCTGTTGATAATTGTGCTGGTGAAGACAGAAGAATTGATTTAACTCAGAATTTCCGAAGCAGAAAGGAGGTTCTTAGCTCCATCAATTATGTATTTTATAATATTATGAGTGATTTAATTGGTGAGGTAGAATACAATCAATCTGTATTTTTGAACCCTGGTGCTGAATTTAACGATGATAGCTCTGAAACAAATGACTGCTACACAGAGCTTAATATAATTGATAAAAATTCATCTGATTCAGAGGACTTGGATGAAGAAATTAAATCTATGAAGACGGCTGAGCTGGAAGCGACCCTTACCGTTCAAAAAATAAACGAACTTTTGACAAAAACTAAAAACGAGCCAATTAAAAAAGATAAAAAAATGGATGGTGTTTTTGAGGCATTACCTGAGAAATTACAATACAAGGACATTGTTATATTAATGCGCTCGGTTTCAGCTTGGGCAGGAATATTTGAAGAAATATTCAATGAGCAAGGAATTCCTTTTTATTATGACGGAGGAGCAGGATATTTTGAAACTGTAGAAATACAGGTGGTACTAAATTTGTTAAGAATTATTGACAACATAAGGCAAGATATACCACTGTTAAGTGTTATGAGATCAACCATTGGTTCTTTTACAACAGAAGAGCTTGTTCAAATAAGAGTTAGAAACCCTAAATATAATTTTATTGATGCTTTATATGAATATAAAAACAACTGCAATGATGAACTTTCTGAAAAGCTGAAAATCTTTATAAATAAAATAGAAGATTGGAAGAAGAGAAGCAGATATACCCATTTAAATGATTTTATATGGGAATTATTGATGGAGACAAATTATTATTATTTTGTAGGGCTATTGCCTAACGGTAAAATTAGACAAGCTAATTTAAGGCTTTTATCAGATAAAGCTTTTGATTTTGAAAAAACATCCATGAGCGGATTGTTTAATTTTTTAAGATATGTTGAAAAATTAAAGTCATCATCTGGTGATTCTTCAAGTGCCAAGACATTGGGTGAAAGTGATAATGTTGTGCGACTAATGTCTGTTCACAAAAGCAAGGGGTTGGAATTTCCGGTAGTTATAATGTGCGGTTTAAACAAGAGGTTTAACAAGACGGATGCCTCTAAGAGTATATTAAAGCATAAGTTTTATGGGCTAGCTCCTAAATATATAAATATCGA
>JAQSYS010000151.1 GCA_029256005.1 Sedimentibacter sp. | reverse complement strand
ATTCCAAGAACCTTGCATATGTCCATGATTGGAGTTAGAGATATGAGCATCATATCAGAGCCTCCAGGTGATAGATTGCCTATTCAAACTTATGTTATTGAATATAATGATGGGATAATAAAGGATGCAATTGAAAAGGAAATTTCTAGAGGCGGGCAAATCTATTATGTTCATAATAGAGTAATTGACATTGATAGCGCTGCATCAAAATTACAAAAGCTTGTGCCAGATGCAAGAATTGCTGTTGCTCATGGTCAAATGAATGAAAGACATCTTGAAAATATAATGTTTGAGTTTGTTCAAAAGGAATATGATATTTTAGTTTGCACAACCATTATTGAAACCGGAATGGATATTCCTAATGCAAATACTCTGATAATAGATAATTCAGATCATTTAGGTCTTTCTCAACTCTATCAGCTTAGAGGTCGTATTGGTAGATCAAACAAAATTTCATTTGCTTATTTAACCTATGAGAAGGATAAAATGCTTTCAGAAGTGGCAGATAAAAGACTTAAAGCAATTAAAGAATTTACTGAATTTGGTTCTGGTTTTAAAATAGCAATGAGAGACCTGGAAATCAGAGGCTGTGGAAACATTTTAGGTGCAGAACAACATGGTCACATGCTTGCAATAGGCTATGATTTATATGTCAAGTTTTTAGACAGAGCAGTTAAAGAGCTTCAAGGCAAAACGAAAGCAGATGAAGATATTGAAACATCAGTAGACTTAAGTGTTGATGGATATATTCCTTCAACATATATAGAAAATGAAGAACAAAAGATTGAAATTTATAAGAAAATTGCAGCGACAACCAGCAAAGAAGACATTTACGACATAACAGAAGAAATAATAGACCGCTTTGGCAATCCTCCTAAACAGGTTGACAATCTGTTGAAAATTTCTTACATCAAGACTCTGTGCAAGAAGTTGCTTGTAAAATCCATTACACAAACAGGAGTTACTGTCAATTTTGAATTATATTCAGTAAATGACTTAAATCAAGATATAATAGGTTTCTTAATTGAAAATTACAATACAAAACTAAAATTTGACGTTTCAAAAGAACCTGTTATTAGATATAAATTAGATTCCACAGAACAGATGCTGATTCTTGCGGAGTTAGAAAAATTCTTAGAAATATTAAATAATTATAAAGCAGGTTTAAAGGAATCTGCCAGGGAGGAATAACATGAACAAATTAAAAAAATTACTTGCATTAATACTCGCTCTTTGTACTGTCTTTGCAATTACTGCATGTCAAAACAAAAGTGCAGATACAGTTGAAGAAGGTGTTAAAGCAAAAGTTAATGACAAGGTAATAACACAGGAAGAATATGACGAACATTTGTCAGTATATAAAAAAATGGCAGAAACTCAATACGGCGCTGGGGCGTGGGAAAAAGAAATTTCTGCAGGCCAAACTATGGGAGCATATTATGAAAGCACATTGCTTGATCAGTTAATCATGGATATGTTATTGGTTGATGCAGCTGAAAAAGAAGGAATCGCAATGACTGATGAGGATATGAAGACTGAGTTGGACGAATTTAAGTCATATTTACAAACAGAAGAAGAATATAAAAAATTCCTTGAAGGTTATGGGATGACTGAAGAATACTTAAAGGAATCTTTGAGAAAAGAATTTTTAATAAATCATTATTTATCAATTAAAATAGAAAATTTACAACCAACAGATGAAGAGCTTCAAACATTGTTCAATGATTTAAAGATGAATGAAAGTATAAAAGCAAGTCATATTCTTGTTGACACTGAAGAAGAAGCAAAAGCTGTTATCGAAAGACTTAATAAGGGAGAAGCTTTCGAAGCAATTGCAAAGGAACTATCTAAAGATACAGCTAGTGGTGCTAATGGTGGGGACTTGGATTATTTCGAATACACTGATATGGTTCAGCCGTTTTCAGAAGTAGCTTTCGAATTAGAAATAGGAAAAATAAGTGAACCTGTTAAATCTGAATTTGGATATCATGTAATTAAAGTAACTGATAAAAAGGTTGACAGCAATGTTACACTTGAAACTGAAAAATCAGTATTGACAGAATATTTCAAATCTTTTAAATATGAAGAACTTCTTGAAAATCTAAAAAAAGAAGCAAGTATTACTAAATAATTAATTGTTTATTAATATTTCCAAAAAAATGTTATATATTGTAAAAAAATGTTGCTTATTATAAACACTTCCTTTATAATGTGAAATGATATTTCCAATAATATCCGTAAACAAATAAGGATAAAATCTATTAAAGTGCAAATAATAGAAAATATTAAAAGAAATGTCATTTAAATAAAATTATGCAATTGGAGGAACTTAAATAATGAAAGCAACTGGAATTGTCAGAAGAATTGATGACTTGGGAAGAGTGGTTATTCCTAAGGAAATTAGAAGAACGTTAAGAATTAGAGAAGGGGATCCTTTAGAAATATTTACTGATAGAGAAGGTGAGATAATACTAAAAAAATACTCACCAATTGGAGAATTAACTGAATTTGCAGGAGAGTATGTTGAGTCCTTATTTGAAACAACTAGACATATTGCAATAATAACTGACCGTGATGGAGTAATTGCCGTATCAGGAAGTTCAAAAAAGGATTATACTGAGAAAAGATTAAGCCCTGAACTGGAAAAAGTAATTGAAAGCAGAGAAGTATATTTGACAAATGCCAATGCTAAACCAATTAGAATTACAGCAAATGAATTTAATCCTGACAACTATACAAGTCAAGTAATAGCTCCAATATTAGTTCATGGGGATCCTATAGGTGCAGTTATGCTTTTATCTAAAGATAAAGCAGCTAAAATGTCAGAAGTGGAAGAAAAGTTAATAAAGACTGCATGTTTATTTTTATCAAGACAAATGGAAAGCTAAAAAATTTAATAAGATGATATATTTATATCAACACACATAAGAAATAACTCGCATTAGCGGGTTATTTTTTTAAAAAATATTTTGTTAAAATATTTACAATCAACGAATATTTTGATATACTATTGTTATGATGAGCTGTTGAGAATTTCTTGCGGCAAATCTTCAAAAAAATATAGCACTGACACTAAAGGCTTTAAAACCTAAGGTAAAAGAGGCATATGTATAAAAACAGAACACTAATCTGTGCCTTTTTAAGTGCACAGATTTTTTTATGAAAATAGTTAAAAATAAATAATCAGGAAGGATAATTATGGAAACAAGAGTTGCTTTAGTAGGTATTATGGTTGAAAACAAAGATTCTGTTGATAAAATCAATGATTTACTCCATCAAAATGCTGAATATATAATAGGTCGAATGGGTATACCATATTCTAAAAAAAATTTATCTATAATAAGTATTGTTCTTGACGCGCCCTCTGATATTATCAGTGCATTGTCTGGTAAATTAGGAATGCTCTCTGGTGTTAGTACAAAAACAATTTATTCAAAACTGCCGTCTGCCTAGGAGGATGACAATGAAAAATTTAAAAAATCTCATAGATAAACTTGAGAAAGATAATGTTTTATCGAAAGAAGAATTTGTTGAATTAATAGATTTAAGAAATCCTGAAGTCAATGAATATTTATTTGAAAAGGCAAGGAATATTCGTTATAAATATTATGATCATGATATTTATATAAGGGGTTTAATCGAATTTACAAATTACTGCAAAAATGACTGTTTCTATTGTGGAATTAGAAGAAGCAATAAAAATGCAAAGAGATATCGATTGTCAAAAAGTCAAATATTAGAATGCTGCAAAACGGGTTATGAATTGGGATTTAGAACCTATGTCCTCCAGGGAGGCGATGACCCTTTTTATACTGATGATAAAATTATTGAAATAATAAAAGAAATAAAGCAAAATTTTTCAGACTGTGCTGTGACACTTTCATTAGGCGAAAAGCCTTACAATAGTTATAAGGCATATTATGAAGCCGGAGCTGATAGGTATTTATTAAGACATGAAACAGCTACTGAAGAACATTATAATAAGCTTCACCCAAGTGAGCTCTCCCTATCAAACAGAAAGCAATGTTTATGGGATTTGAAAGAAATAGGATATGATGTAGGAACTGGATTTATGGTTGGTTCCCCATATCAAACAACTGAAAATTTAGCAGATGATTTGTTGTTCATCAAAGAATTAAAACCACAAATGGTTGGAATTGGGCCATTCATCCCACATCATGACACACCATTTAAAGAATTTGAAGGTGATGATGGCAATCTAACATTGTTTATGATTGGTTTATTAAGGCTTATGCTTCCAAGTGCATTGCTTCCATCCACAACTGCATTAGGAACAATTGATCCATTAGGCAGGGAAAAAGGAATTTTTTCAGGTGCAAATGTAGTAATGCCGAATTTATCTCCTATAGAAGTAAGAGATAAATATTTGTTGTACGATAATAAAATTTGTACTGGGGATGAAGCTGCAGAATGCAGATTCTGTATGGAAAACCGAATGAAAAAGATTGGTTATAATGTAGTGGTATCAAGAGGAGATTTTAAACCTGAAACTATAATTATATGAGGTGAATAATATGTATGATGTTAAATCATTAAAGGCAGAAGAATTTATTAATAACGAAGAAATTTTGGAATCATTAAAATATTCAGAAGAAAATAAAAACAATGTTGAGTTAATTAATAAAATTATTGAAAAGGCAAAACAAAGAAAAGGTTTAAGCCACAGAGAAGCTTTAGTTTTATTAGACTGTTCAATAGAAGAAAAAAATCAAGAAATTTATAAGCTTGCAGAGCAAATAAAAAAGGATTTTTACGGTAATCGCATTGTGATGTTTGCTCCTCTATATCTTTCGAATTATTGTGTTAATGGTTGCGTTTATTGCCCTTATCACAATCAAAATAAACATATTACGAGAAAAAAGTTATCGCAGGAGGATATTAAAAAAGAAGTTATCGCTCTACAAGACATGGGGCATAAAAGGTTGGCACTTGAAGCAGGTGAGGACCCTATAAACAATCCAATTGAATACATACTTGAGTGCATTAACACAATTTATAGCATTAAACACAAAAATGGTGATATTAGGCGTGTAAATGTTAATATTGCTGCAACAACTATAGAAAATTACAGAAAATTGAAAGAAGCCGGCATAGGAACATATATATTGTTCCAAGAAACATATCATAAAGAATCCTATGAAAAACTTCATCCAACAGGACCAAAACATAATTATGCATACCACACAGAAGCAATGGACAGAGCCATGGAAGGCGGTATAGACGATGTAGGGCTTGGAGTTTTGTTTGGACTTGAATTATATAGATATGAGTTTGCAGGGCTTATGATGCATGCAGAA
>JAQSYS010000150.1 GCA_029256005.1 Sedimentibacter sp. | reverse complement strand
TATAGTGTCAGGTATGCAAGTGGTTGTAGGTGATTCTGAATTTATAATTCCTATTAAAAATATTCAGCAATCATTTAAAACTGTTGAAAAAGAAATTATCAATAATACTGATGGCAAAGAAATGATTTTAATTAGAGAGAAATGCTATCCTATAGTTAGAGTAAACGAGCTATTTAATATCAAGACTAACGTTGTTAATATTGAAGACGGAATACTCATACTTGTGGAATCAGGAGATGGAAGCATTTGTTTGTTTGTTGATCAAATTATCGGTGAACAGCAGGTGGTTGTTAAACCACTTCCAACAATATTAAACAAATATAATCTTAAAGAAGCAGGAGTTTCAGGTTGCTCCATTCTTGGAGATGGCAGTATAAATTTAATCCTTGATATAGGAAATCTAATAGAAAGTATGTAAATATGGTAAAATTAACTGACAACGAATTTTTAGATTTTGTTCAATATATGCATAAAAATTATGGTATTGATCTTTCAAAAAAAAGAATACTAATCGAAGGCCGACTTTCAAATTTAGTTGAAAAAAAAGGAATGAGTAACTTTAGTCAGTATCTTGAAAGTGTTAAAAGAAACAAAGAAGAAATTACTATTCTTATAAACAAACTGACAACAAATTACACATACTTTTATAGAGAAGAAAATCACTTTAAATATTTAAAGGAAGTCATATTGCCATTTGAAGAAAAAAATAATAAGTCCAGGATTTTAAACATTTGGAGTGCAGGCTGTTCATCAGGTGAAGAACCATATACAATAGCAATGGTAATAGATGATTACTTTAAATTTGCTGGATCTCAATGGAAGATACAGATTCTTGCAAGTGATATTTCAGAAAATGTTCTTTCAAAAGCACGTGAAGGAATTTATGCAGAAGAAGCCATAAAAAATCTTCCCGAATCATATAAGAAAAAATACTTTGATAAGACTAATGACGGCAAATTACAAGTTAATGCTGATATCAGAAAACATGTTACATTTAAGGTGTTCAATCTTATGGACCCAATAACTGAAAAAAATAAATATGATGTTATTTTCTGCAGAAATGTAATGATTTATTTTAATGCAGAAACTAAATTAAATATTGTCAATAAGTTTTATGACGCAAATAAATCAGGAGGATATTTAATGATTGGACATGCAGAAACAATTCAAAGAAACAAATCAAAATATCTATATATAAATCCTGCGATTTATAAAAAGGAATAAACATATGAACAAAATAAAGGTATTGATAACAGATGATTCTTTGTTGTTCAGAAATGTGCTAAAAAATGAGCTAAATAAAGATACTCACATTGAAGTCATAGGAACAGCCGTGGACCCTATTGATGCCATGGAAAAAATAAAATCACTACATCCAGATATTCTTACTTTGGATGTAGAGATGCCCAAAATGGATGGATTGACTTTCATAAAAAAATTGATGGTTGAACATCCTATGAAAGTTGTGCTTGTTAGTTCGATGAACATCAGCGTATTTGATGCACTGCAGTCAGGCGCGGTTGATTTTGTAAAAAAACCAGATATGTCTTCGGACAATGATTTGCAGCAGTTTTTCAGAGAGTTAAAAACCAAAATAAAAATTGCTTCTATCGCCAAGTTGGTGACATATACCGGAACAAAAGTTGAAGAATCTATTAAAGAAGAAGCAAAAATTGAAACTCCTAGACTGGCAGCACAAAAGCTATTAAAGCCATTAACACGTAAAATAATAGCAATAGGAGCATCTACAGGAGGAACAGAGGCCACTTTAAAAATTCTTAAAGAGCTTCCAAAAGAATTTCCAGGTGTTCTTGTTACTCAGCATATGCCTCCAGGATTTACAAAAATGTATTCTGACAGACTTAATAAAATATGTGCAATGGAAGTCCGGGAAGCACAAGACGGTGATGTTTTAGAAAACGGACTAGTATTGATTGCTCCAGGTGACAAGCAAATGAAACTTGCAAAAAATGAAAAGGGGTTTTATGTTACTTGCAAATTTGGAGAAAAAGTAAGCGGTCACTGTCCATCAGTTGATGTGCTTTTTAACTCAGTAGCAGAAACAGCTGGGAAGAATGCTATTGGAGTTATTCTAACAGGAATGGGGAAAGACGGTGCGCAAGGCCTTATGAACATGAAAAAAGCCGGAGCATTTACTATAGGACAAGATGAAAAATCTTCTGTAGTATATGGAATGCCAATGGTAGCATACAACATAGGTGCTGTTGCAGTCCAGTCGTCAATTGAAAATATTGCAGATTTATTAATAAAACACTTAAATTAATAATTTTAATGACGATAATAATAGTGAATATAAAAAATCTTAATATAAATATTGAGAAATGATATACATGGAAAGGGGAAATTTATGTCATCACTTTCAACGAGTTTATACGGTGCTACAACAAATAAAGGTGTTGGCGGGTTATTGTCAGGATTAGATACAGACGATCTTGTTAAGCAAATGACAGCAGCCACCAGAAATAAGATAAACAGACAATATCAATCAAAACAGAAATTATTATACAGACAGGAAGCATATAGAGAGGTGAGCAAAAAGCTTTTAGCCTTCAGCGATAAGTATTTTTCATATTCATCAGGTTCAAAGACAAATATTTTAAGTTCGAAGTTTTTTGAAGCTAATACGATTAAATCATCATCTAGCTATGTGAATGTTACAGGCAATGCTCAAAATGTAAAGAATTTTTCTATTGACAGTATTACTAGTGTTGCTTCTGCAGCAAGTTTTGCTTCCAGTAAGAGGGTAAGCAGTGATATAATAGGATCATCAGTTGCAATAACTGATTACACATCATCTATAGCAGGCGGTACAATGACACTTGAATACGGTGGAAAGAGCTATAATCTGACAATAGACAAACGATTTGGAAATAGCGATACAGACCAAGTAACATTAGATAATGTTAAGAATCAAATTAATGAGCAACTGAGTAAGATAAGTGCATTAGGTGATGTTACGGCATCTGTTGATGGAAATAAAATATCTATAAGTTCATCAGTAGCTGGTAAAGAAGTAAAGCTAACTGCTGCTAGTGACTCAATTCTTAATAATTTGAATATGGAAGTTGGAAAAGTAGCTACTTCTGTTTCGGATATTGTGGTTAGTGAATTAACAGTAAATACATCAACTATTCTTTCTAGTAGTGAGCAATATATTAAATTTGATTACAATGGTGTTCAAAAAACTATAAGCTTAAATTCAACTGTAAATGAATCTAATTTAGAAAGTTATTTACAGACAGAAATAAATAAAGCATATGGTGCAGGAAAAGTTGTTGCTGACGTAGATGAAAATAATAAATTATCATTTACGGTGACTTTAGATGGTAGCACTAACGTTTTCGGAGTAAGTGGTATTAGTAAAGAATTAAGTAATCTAACAGGCATTCAATCTGGAGATTACAATAGATTGAGTAGGTCAAAGACATTAGAAGAATCGGGTTTACTAGATATAGGTAGTGTAAGCAAGACAACACTTTCTAACGGTAAAGAAGGATATATACTAAATATAAACAATGTTGATATAGAATTAGAAGCAACAATGTCTGTAACAAATGTAATAAATGCAATTAATAACAATGCTGAAGCTGGAGTCAAAGTTTACTATTCATCAACATCTGATACATTTTCAGTAAAAGCAACAGAAGCAGGTACCCATAAAGGTATAAGCATTGTTGCAGGTGAAGGTACATTAGCTCAAGCACTGTTTGGGTCTAGTGGGACTGATTACACCGTAAAGCCAGGCACAGACACTATAATGACCTATACCTTGAACGGTGTTCAGCAAACAATTACCAGAAGTACTGCTAATGTCACAATTGATGAAATGAATATCGAGTTGAATGAAAAGGCTTCAACTATTGATTTTACAAATAGTCTTTCATTTGACGTAACGAACAATACTGATGAAGTTGTAGAAAGAGTTAAACAGTTTATTAATGACTACAATGAAATAATTAATTTAATAGGTACAAAAACAAAAGAGAAGCCAAACAGAAATTATCTTCCACTAACACCGGATCAACAGGATGAAATGGAAGAAAAAGAGATAGAAAATTGGACAACTGAAGCTAAAAAGGGCGTTTTGTATGGTGACAGCAAAATGAATAATGTTATGCGCAATATGAGAGGTACAATGGCAGGTTTTACAGATGTAAGTAGTTTAACACTTTCAAATATTGGTATTTCGTCTGCAAGAATGGATACAAGCGGGAAATTGGTATTTGATGAAGCAAAATTTAAAGAAAAACTTTTAGAAAATCCTAATGAAATAGCTAACTTATTCACAGTTGAATCCACTGCTGGTTCTGAAGCTAAATCTGGTATTGCACTCCAGCTTCAGTCGTTATTAAAAGAGAATATTGGAAACTACGGTACAACTGGTTTGCTCGTAGAAGAAGCAGGCTTAGCAGGTAATATGACAGCTGATAAAAATTACATATCTGAAAAAATTGAAGATCATGACGATAAAATGGCTGAATTAAAAAAGGCTCTGGAAGCTGAAAGAAAAAGATACTGGAATAAGTTTTCTGCTCTTGAAAGCAGCTTGAACAGACTAAATACTCAGAGTTCTTGGCTTACAGATAGTATGGGGCAATAAAAATACGGAGAGAAAAGATGTTAAATCCATTTGAACAATATAAAAAAACTTCAGTAAACACAATGACAAAGGGTGAGCTCCTGTTACTTTTATTTGATGA
Source organism: Sedimentibacter sp. (assembly GCA_029256005.1). Lineage (GTDB taxonomy): Bacteria > Bacillota > Clostridia > Tissierellales > Sedimentibacteraceae > Sedimentibacter. The sequence continues at coordinate 600 of JAQSYS010000150.1, read as the reverse complement.
GGCAATAAAAAAACTCGTTCAGAGTAAAATGCTTATGGAGAACAACGATTTTGAAAATGCAAAGCTTAATCTGGATAAGGTAAAGAAAATATTTTTTCATCTTATAGCAACTCTAGATGATAGTTATCCATTATCAAAAGAATTGAGGGATATGTATATGTTTTTTAATGCCGAAATTATTAAGGCTTCATCATATAAATCTACAAAATACATTGATGAAATATTACCAATTATAAAGGATCTAAGAGACACATGGGAAGAAGCCGATAAAATTGCAAGAACATCAAAGGGGTTATGATGTTTATGGAAAAACTATACAAACAAAAACATGAAATTGCTATGAAATTTAAAAGTTTTACTGAAGAAATTCTGGAGATGTCATTGAAGACAGATTTTATAAAGGTTGATTCAATGATAGAACAAAGACAGCAATATATAGACGAGATAAATCATATCAATGAAGAAATTAAGAACATAAATAATGTTGTTGTGAAGGATCCGGATGAAATTGCAGATTTAAAAAAAGAAATAAGAGAAATATTTATTGAAATTGCTGAAATTGATAAATTAATTCGTACTAATATTAATAATGAATTAAAA
>JAQSYS010000370.1 GCA_029256005.1 Sedimentibacter sp. | reverse complement strand
ACCTGGCACAGGCAGAATATGAGGTAATCATGGATACCTTTGGAGTGCAAAAGCCTTTTTCCAATATAATTAAAGCAGAAGCAACCCATATCAGCTTATTAGAACCACTTTTTGAGAAGTATAATGCCAAAATGCCTGTTAAGGATTGGAAAAGCCTTGTAACAGTTCCAGAAACAATTGAAGCAGCATTTGCAATTGGAGTTGAAGCAGAAGAGAAGAATATTGCTATGTATGAGAAATTCTTAAAAGAAGATCTTCCGGATGATGTAAAAGATGTATTCGAAAAATTAATGAATGCATCTAAAAGACACTTATCTGCATATCAGAACCAAATAGATAGAATTTCTGCAGGAAGTATCAATTATAATGATTGTGGTTTAAATAGACAGTACGGAAAAACAGGCAATACTTTTGGACTTTTGGACAAAATGGAAAAGGGAATCGAAATTCCAACCAAGAAAACTGTATATTGAGATAAGAACTATATATTTAGAACTAGATAATTAGAAATATAACATAAGATTAAAATCCTGCAACGTTAAGTTTAGTATTAGAAACTCAACATTGCAGGATTTTTAAGGAGTTGATGGATTTACCTTATAGTGGCTATGGCTGCCCCCAAATTGGGCAAAATATGATACTTATTTAATATGATAGGTTAGAAAGTCCATCTGCATCCAAATATAGGAAAACTTTGTATTGTAAAGATACAAAGTTGTAGTATAGTAAATATAGCGGTAGATTTAAGGGTGATTTCAACCTTCAGATTCAAGGAGCGTACAGTCCTGATTTTAGGCTGCCGGAAGCAGCGGCGAAGGAGGAGAGTCCAAGTCCAATGTGCTGATATCTTGAGGGCACCGCCCAGGGTGGCTTGAACAATTTTTAACAAATACTTTAATCTTTTCCTTGAAAAGGAGTATGTAGAATGTATGCATTGGTTGTATTGACTTCGTTTTCCTATTTTCCTGCGTTTTTAACCATCTATTTTTTTTACTACGGAATCATCACTTTAGCGATAAAAAAGGATCCACGCAGACTTCCTTATTACGGGAAATTAACAGACGAAGAAAAAAATCAATTGGATATCCCTCGCTTAATTCGTATTGATTCCATAATCGTCTTATGTTTGGCCTCGCTATCTGTTTGTATTTTTATAATCAATACATTCACTACTATGCGTGGGTTTACACCTATAACCAATGCATTATTGGGATTGATTATACTGCTTTGTATTTTTTTTGGCACAAAAATACCACTTATAATGTCTAAAAAATAGCTTTGAAATTTATAAAAGTTTATAAAATCTATTTGAAGAATATGGAATAAATAATATGGTATTATTTCTGGATTTACGTTACAATATGTGGAGTAGGATAGAAAATCGCTTATATAAAAATAATGAAATTTAATTCTAAGCATATTATATGACAAACATATTGAAAGGAAATCACAAAATGTGTACAAGCTTTGCAGTATACGGACGAGAAAAAACCATATATGGTATGAATTTCGATAGTGATGATATAGGCTTAATAGATAATAAATACCTAGATATCGCCGGTGTTAATAGTGACGGTCTTTTTATCTATACTCAGGCATTAGAATATAGTGCAGGTTTTAAACCGAGTTGTAGCAAAAATGATGTATTTGCCTTTGATATTTTTGATGAGTCAATAAAGGAAACAAAAAAAGTATCTGAATTTTCTGAAATTCTTAATAATAGAATAATAGTGTTCCCTGGTAATCCATTATTTCCGGGTTTTGGGCTGCACACTATAATAGCAGATAAATATGGTGATGCATTTATTATTGAAGAAGGAATAGATGAAAATATAATAAGTAAAATTATGAATGATTTTATTATAATGACTAATTTTCCAAATGGAGCTTTCCAAGGATTAAATTATGACAAAGTATATGGATGCGGTGCAGATAGGTATATTTGCGCTCATGAATATATCAGTAATAATATTAATAGTTTTGGAATAAATGAAGCTTTTGAAGTTTTAAAAAGAACTTCTCAGGAGATAACTATGTGTTCAATAGTATTTGAACCATTAAAAAACGAAGCTTATATTAGTTTAAAGACAGATTTCGAAAAAAAATGGAAGATCTCTATTACTGAAAAAACAATTCAATCATTGGATGGGTTATTAAGTAATAATAAAATTCAATTTACAAATGGAGAAATATTTGTGAAGGATCTTATAAACCTATATAAGTGAAGAAGATAATATAAAGATAATCAATTGATAAGTCAAAAATGTTAACAGATTTATTTCCTCTGACACACAAACGATTATATATATCGGGTGAAGTGATATGGGTAAAATAATATAAGTGGTAAAAAGTCAGTAAAATTATGCTTTTACCACTTCTTGTTATTCTGTAATTATTTAAAATCTGTTGATCTGGTGCAAAAAGCTGAAGTGAAATTGGTAAAAAGCCATAGAAATGAAGAGATAATGGTAATAAGCCGTAGTTACGGGATTAGTAATAGAATAATATGAATTCGGAGAAAATGATATGGCAAACGAAATTATTCATATATATGGAGCATCTGGTTCTGGAACATCGACATTAGGAAAATATATAAGAGATATGTTAGGATATTTTTTTATGGATACAGATGATTATTTTTGGCAACCAACAAATCCACCTTATACTAAAAAAAGAAATATTGCTGAAAGATTAGCAATGATAAAAAGCGATTTTGAAAAAGCTGATAAGGTAGTTATATCTGGTTCACTTGT
>JAQSYS010000149.1 GCA_029256005.1 Sedimentibacter sp. | reverse complement strand
TGCAAAAAACGAACAAGCGCCTGTACCTGAAATACAAGGGAAAGCAAAAACAGGGCATGAAAAAGCCAAACAAATTATCATTAATGCAATTCATCACAAAGAATTAGAATGAAACAAAATAACCATAGACAATTTACAAAAATATGGTATGATAATTTAAAACAATTTTGAATTTTAGGAGGATATTAATGAAGGCTATAGTAGATAGAGATGCATGCATAAGCTGCGGACTTTGCGTATCAGTTTGCCCTGAGGTATTTGAACTAGATGATGAAGACATTTCAACAGTAATCCAAGATCCAGTTGAAGAAGAAAATGAAGATACTGCAAGAGAAGCTGCAGATGGATGCCCGACAGATGCGATTATCATAGAAGAATAAGAACGGTAATATTGTTGAATAACAATAACTTATAAAAGGCTTTTCAATATTGAAAAGTCTTTTTGTATATATTTGTTAAAAATATGTAGAAAATTAGTGCCTTTATGATATAATAATATAAAGGTGGTGTTTTCATATGAATTATTTAATTGGCATTGATGCAGGAGGCACTAAATCTGAAATTGTTGCCTATGATTTAGAGGATAACGTTTTATATCAAGCGACAGGCGGATTTGGAAATCCTGCTGTTAATTTAGATAAAACAATTAATAACGTCATATCGCTAATAGGTGAGTGTGTAAGCGAACTCGGCAAGGAAGAATTAGACTTTATTTCTATAGGGATGGCAGCTGTTGAAACAGGAAATTATGCAGAACTAATTAAGAAATATGTAGTAAGCACATATGGAATTAATACTTTAGTTTTAAATGATGCAAATATGACATGCAAGGCATATTTTGGTGATAACGATGGAATACTTGCAATTGCAGGAACAGGGTCGTCATGTTATGTTCAAAAAGATGGACATGGAGAAATGGTTGGTGGATGGAGCCATATCTTAGGTGATGAAGGTAGCGGATATTATATTGTAATAAGTGTATTTAAAAATATTATTTGCAGAATTGATAGAAACATGCCATTTGACAATCTCAGCAAAAAAATACTAACAAAAATTGGAGGTTATTCGCGCTCAGAAATTATGGATTTCATCTATAACAATGAAAAAGCAACTATTGCAGCTTTGTTTCCAATAATTGTTGAAAGTTCTATGGAGGGAGACCCTTATGCTGTTTCTTTACTAGAAAATGCCGGAAGAGATCTTGCTGAGCTTACATACACAGCATACAGGAAAAAAGAATTTAAAGGTAAAGTTACTAGGTATTAAAGGCGGAATATTTCATAATAGTTGTTGTGTAATTACATCATATATTAATGAGCTTCAAAAAAATTTAAGTGATTTTGATATTATTTCAGAAGATATTTCAGCTACCAAGGCTGTTTGCAATATTTATAAGGATAAAATAATTCATAATAAATAATAAAAAAGGTGCATTGCACCTTTTTAATCTTCTCCGAACAAATTACCGATTCCTATACTTCCCAACAAACTTCCTTCGCCTTTGCTTGATGCACCTGCATTAGCTTTCTTGCTTGCTGAAAAAATTCTATCAGCCATTCTGCTGAATGGTAAAGATTGAAGCCACACGGTTCCTGGACCTCTAAGGGTTGCTAAAAACAAACCTTCTCCGCCAAATAATGCACTTTTAACATTTCCTGCAAATTGTACATCATAGTCAACTCCAGCTGTAAAAGCAACCAGACAACCAGTGTCTAGCTTAAGCATTTCACCAGGTGCTAGTTCTTTTTTTACTATTGTTCCACCTGCATGCAAAAATGCTAAGCCATCTCCAACTAATTTCTGCATTATAAATCCTTCGCCGCCAAAGAAACCTGCTCCGACCTTCTTTTGGAAAGCTATGCTGATTTCTATTCCTTTAGCGGAACATAAATATGAATCTCTTTGACAAATCAGTTGTCCACCAAAATCCATCAACTCAACAGGTATTATTTTTCCTGGATATGGTGCAGCGAAAGCCACTGTTTTTTTGCCATTACCTTTGTTAGTAAATGTTGAAGTGAATAAATTTTCTCCAGTCAGAACGCGTTTGCCAGCTGTTGCTAAAATGCCCTTTAATCCCTTTTGTGAATCCTTTCCGCTTCCATCTCCAAATACGCTATCCATCTCAATGTTTGAATCCATGTACATCATAGCGCCTGGCTCAGCTACAATTGTTTCTCCGTTATCCAATGCGATTTCGACAAACTGAATGTCATCACCAAAAATTTGGTAATCTACTTCATGAGCTATATTCATTTTCCCTCCTTATAAATGTAAAATTATTACATTATAGTATACTAAGGATAGCAAAAAAAATAACAATATGCAATATGTTTTTTAGTTATCATTACTATCAACTCATGAGGATTTATGAAATGGCTTTGAAATTTTTACTTGTATTATGTTAGGTTAATTAATATAATTAGAGAGATAAAGAGGTGCAATATGATATACTTAGATTATGCAGCAAATACACCTGCTGATGAGCAGGTTATAAATACATTCAGTGAGGTTTCGAGAGTTTTTTTGGCAAATCCTAATTCAACTCATAAATTAGGAAGAATTGCAGCAGAACGATTAAGGGAAAGCACAAACAAAATAGCAAGATTACTTGGGGTATTAGAAAGTGAAGTTATTTTTACTTCTGGAGCAAGTGAATCAAACAATATGGCAATTAAAGGTGCAGCAGCTTATAATAAAAAATACGGAAAACATATAATAACAACATTTTTAGAACATTCTTCAGTTAATGGAACTGTAGGATATCTCCAAAATAATGGCTATGAAATAGATTATGCTGAAATAACACAGGATGGCTTAATAGACTTAGAAAATTTAAAGCAACTGATTAGAGATGACACAGTCTTGGTATCCATATGCTATGTCGACAGTGAAGTTGGTTTAATTCAGCAAATAGATGAAATAGGAAAAATTATTAAGAATTATCAGCACTGTATTTTTCATGTGGATGCCACTCAGGCAGTCGGAAAGATACCCGTAAATTTAGAAAATATAGATCTTATTACATTTGCTCCACATAAATTTTATGGTTTAAATGGCTGCGGTGTACTTATAAAAAAAGAAAACATATTGATAGAACCGCTTATACATGGTGGTATAAGCACTACATCATTCAGAAGTGGAACTCCTGCGCTGGGCATGATAGCTTCTACAGAAAAAGCGTTAGAGTTAGCTTATGAAAATTTAGAAAGTAATTATAATTATGTTAAAAAGCTAAATGAAAAATTAAGAATTGCATTGAATAAATATCCCAATGTAAAGATAAACAGCAATGAAAATTCCGTACCATACATTTTAAATATCAGTATAAATAAAGTTAATACTGAGCAGTTTAAATTGGATCTTGAGGATTATGATATTTATGTTTCTACGAAGTCAGCCTGTTGTGCTCCAAATACAGCTTCAAGACCTGTGTATGCATTAACAAAGGACAGGAAAAGAGCACTTTCAACCTTAAGAATAAGCTTGAGTTATATAACAAAAGAAGAGGAAATAAATTTATTCTTAGAAGCATTTGATAAATGTTTAAAAAATTTTGTAAAGTAGGTTATTATGGAAAAGTATGAAGAAGTAGAGAGAAGTATAGTAAAAAAATTCAGAAAGACCATTTGGTCTCAATTCATATCAGCTATTAAAGAATATGAACTTATTAAAGATGGTGACAAAATAGCAGTATGCATTTCAGGAGGAAAGGATTCAATTCTCATGGCAAAATGCATGCAACAGCTTCAAAAATACAGTGATATACAATTTGAAACAGAATATTTGGTTATGGATCCTGGATACAATGATATTAACCGACAGCTTATAATTGAAAATGCAGAGCTTTTAAATATACCGATAAAAATGTTTAAAACACAAATATATGATATAGTTGCAAATGTTGAAGAAACACCTTGTTATCTGTGTGCAAGAATGAGAAGAGGATACCTATATAAGTATGCACAAGAGTTGGGATGCAATAAAATCTCTTTAGGTCATCATTTTGATGACGTCATTGAAACGGTGCTGATGAGCACATTGTATGCTGCAGAATTTAAAACTATGATGCCTAAGCTTAAGAGCACAAACCATGAAGGAATGGAACTGATAAGACCAATGTACAAGGTCCGTGAGGAAGAAATTCTTTCTTGGAAAAAACACAATGAGCTTCAGTTTATAAAATGTGCATGCCGACTAACTGAAAACTGTGTATTAGGAGATGATGGTATTGGTTCAAAACGTCTGGAAATGAAGGCTCTTATTAAAAAGCTTAAAGCATCAAATCCTCATATAGACCAGAATATTTTTAGAAGCATACATAATGTAAACTTAGAAACAATAATTGGATATAAAATAGGAGACGAAAAACATAGTTTTCTGGATGACTATGATAATTAATTGAATATATGAAAGGCTTGAATATATGAAATATACAACACTGTTATTTGATTTAGATGATACAATTTTAGATTTTACAAAAGGTGAACATATTGCGCTTACATTATTGTTTGAAGAAATGAATATTGAAAATGTTCAGGAAGTAATTGACGAATATGTTGTGCTGAACAAATCCTTGTGGAAGGAAATTGAAAAAGGAACTTTGCATCGGGACTATGTATTAAACAACAGATTTTCCATGTTGTTTGACAAGCTAGGCAAGCAAGTAGATGGAGAAAGGGTTGAGGAAAGATACAGACATTATCTGGATTTACAGCATGAATTTATTGAAGGTGCACAAGAAATTTTAAATGATTTGAGCAAATTATATAATATATATATAATAACTAACGGCGTATCAAAGACTCAGTTAAAAAGGATAAAGGATACTAAGCTTGATGGGATTCTTACGGACATATTTGTGTCAGAAGATATTGGATTTCAAAAGCCTGCAAAGGAATATTTTGATGCAGTTATTAAAAAAATCCCGGATTTTAATTTAAGGAAGACATTGATTATAGGAGATTCATTGACTGCAGATATTGCAGGAGGTTTACAGAATAATATTGATACTTGCTGGATTAATTTGAATAAAGTTGAAAATTTAACTGATATAAAACCTACATATGAAATTTACAAATTGAGTGATTTATATGAAATATTAAAATAGGCTGTCCAAGGACAGCCGCTTTCATTATATATAATTATTGAATTCTTTCTCTTGGGATTACTTCGCCGGTTGATTTTAAATAAAAATTAAAAAATTTAAGTACATTATCATTAGTTGTTTCGATACAATATCTGGCATCAACATTGCCATTGCCAAGCATACTTGAAAGTAAGGGAGATACAACAGGTAAATCTGTAAAATTCATATGTCCAGAATTTTT
>JAQSYS010000148.1 GCA_029256005.1 Sedimentibacter sp. | reverse complement strand
TATCTTATTGTATTTTATATATCCATCCTTCTGGAGCATTTACATCTCCCATTTGGATTCCATACAAAGTCTCATATAATTTTTTTGTTACAGGGCCTACTTCAGTTTCGCTGTGAAATACATGGAATTTGCCTTTATGCTCAATTCCTCCTATTGGGGTAATAACTGCTGCTGTCCCGCAAGCGCCTGCTTCTTTAAATTTATCTAATTGATCAATATAAACTTCAGTTTCAATTGCTTCCATCCCTAAGTAATCCTTAGCAACCTGCATCAAAGAGATTCTAGTTATACTTGGAAGTATAGAAGTAGATTTAGGAGTTATGAACTTATCATCCTTAGTGATACCAAAGAAGTTAGCCGCTCCAACTTCATCAATCTTAGTGTGAGTTGCAGGATCAAGATAAATACAATCTGCAAATCCCTTTTGTACAGCATCGTGATGTGAGTGCAAGCTTGCTGCATAGTTTCCACCAACCTTGATTTTTCCTGTACCATGTGGCGCAGCTCTGTCTTCGTCTGTAGTTGTAAAGTTAACAGGATTCATTCCACCTTTGAAATAAGGTCCAACAGGCATACCAAATACACCAAAAATATATTCAGGTGCAGGTTTAACTCCAATATTATCTCCAACGCCTATTACAAAAGGTCTCAAATAAAAAGTAGCACCTGAACCATATGGTGGCACCCATGCTTCATTAGCTTTAACTACCTGCATACAAGCATCGATAAATTTCTCAACAGGAACCTTAGGCATCATAACTCTTTCACAGCTAGTCTGCATACGTTTAGCGTTTTCATCCGGTCTAAAAAGTTGAACTCCACCGTCTTTAGTGCCATAAGCCTTTAGGCCTTCAAAGCATTCTTGTCCATAGTGTAAGCATGTAGAACCCTCGCTGATTGCAATTTTGTTATCTTCCACTAATTGCCCATCATCCCATTTTCCATCTTTCCAATGTGATATGTATCTTTTGTCGGTCTTTAAGTAGCTAAATCCAAGTTCAGACCATTTAATATCTTTTTTATCCATTCTTGCGCCTCCTTATTTTATAATTATTATATAGTATAAGTATAACCTTTATCTTTAAGTTTTTCAAGCTTTAAAAAGTTTATTGTACAAAAACTGCGCCAATGAAGACGCAGTTTATTAATTAAAATTTTACTTAATATTCTATTAATTTCGTCAAAATATTTCCCAGGTAATTACAATCCGAGTTCTTCTTTGACCTCTTTAAATGCATTTAATGCGAAATCCAAATCTTCCTTTGTGTGTGCTGCTGATATTTGTGTTCTTATTCTTGCTTTCCCTTTTGGAACTACCGGAAAATAAAAACCTACAGCATATACACCCTTCTCCAAAAGTCTTTCTGCCATCTTCTGTGATAAAACAGCATCACCAAGCATAATTGGCACAATTGGATGTTCACTTTCTATTATTGAAAGTCCTATTTTTTTAATTTCCTGTCTGAAATATTTAGTATTCTCATCCAGTTTATCTCTGTATTTTGTGCTTTCCATAAGCATTTCCAAAACCTTTATAGAAGCTCCGGCGATTGCTGGTGCTAGTGTATTAGAAAATAAATATGGTCTTGAACGTTGTCTTAACAAATCAATTATTTCTTTTCTACCGCTGGTGTATCCGCCGCTTGCTCCGCCTAATGCCTTACCGAGAGTTCCTGTAATAATGTCAACTCTTCCCATCACACCTCTGTATTCATGTGTGCCACGTCCAGTTTTGCCAACAAATCCAACAGCATGACTATCATCAACCATTACAAGTGCATTGTACTTATCAGCCAGGTCGCAGATTCCCTTTAAATCAGCTATAATTCCATCCATAGAGAACACGCCGTCAGTTGCGATTAATTTAATATTTGCACCATCTTTATCTGCTTGAATAAGCTGTTCTTCCAATGATGCCATATCGTTGTTCTTATATCTGTACTTTTTAGCCTTTGCAAGCCTTACTCCGTCTATTATGCTTGCATGGTTAAGTTCATCACTTATGATTGCATCATTTTCTGTAGTTATAGTTTCAAACAATCCTCCATTAGCATCAAAACAAGATGAATAAAGTATTGTATCTTCAGTTTCTAAAAATTCGCTTATTTTTTCTTCAAGCTTCTTATGTATATCTTGAGTTCCGCATATAAAACGAACAGATGAAAGTCCATACCCCCATGAATCATAGGCTTTTTTTGCTGCTTCGATAACTTCTTTATTATCAGCAAGCCCTAAATAATTGTTTGCACACATATTTAACACACCATTAAACATTGTAGTGTTAATTCTGCTACTCTGAGGTGTTGTTATTATTCTTTCATTCTTCCAAAGTCCACTATCCTTAATTTCCTGTAATACATCAGAATAATATTTTTTATTTTCAGTGAACATAAAAACCTCCTCTTTAATTTTAATAAGTTTATTTTTTTTCAGTCCAGTCTAAGACAACTTTTCCAGATGTTCCACTTATCATTGCTTCGAAACCCTTTTCAAATTCAGTATAATGATATCTGTGAGTTATAATTGGAGCAACATCAAGACCCGCTTTAATCATAGCCTGCATCTTGTACCAAGTCTCAAACATTTCTCTTCCGTAAATACCTTTAATCTGAAGACCGTTAAACACGACTTTGTTCCAATCTATAGCTGTATTGGTTTCTTGAAGTCCAAGCATTGCAATCTTTCCGCCATGTGCCATGTTATCAATCATTTGATTTAGAGCAGAATCATTGCCTGACATTTCCATTCCAACATCAAAGCCTTCCTTCATTCCCAGCTCCAGCATTACATCTTCCAGTTTTTCTTTTCTTGTATTTACCGTCCTAAAATTACCCATCTTTTTTGCAAGTTCTAATCTGTTATCATTAATATCAGTTATAACCACAAATCTGGCTCCTGCAAATTTTGATATTGCAGCTGCCATAATGCCGATCGGACCGGCACCGGTGATAATAACATCTTCACCAAGCACATCAAAGGACAACGCTGTGTGAGCTGCATTACCAAATGGATCAAATATGCTGTATAATTCTTCAGGCAATGATTTATCGCAAAGCCAAATGTTTGATGCCGGCAATGCAACATATTCAGAAAATATGCCTGTTCTATTTACACCAACACCCTTGGTGTCTTTGCATAGATGTCTTCTTCCAGCAAGACAATTTCTGCATTTACCGCATACAATATGTCCTTCGCCTGATACAATGTCTCCAACATGTAAATCCTTTACGCCTTTTCCTAATTCAATTATTTCACCGACAAATTCATGCCCAATGGTCATTGGAACAGGAATTGTGTCCTGTGCCCATTTGTTCCAAAGATAAATGTGCACATCAGTACCGCATATTGAGGTTTTATGCATCTTGACAAGAACTTCTCCCTCTTCAGGAATTGGTATATCAACTTTTTCAAGCCATAAACCCGGCTCACTATATTTCTTTACTAGAGCATCCATCTTCTCCATCTAACTCACCTTCCCCTACAAAAATAATAACGTTTCTTTAAACAAATAATACTTCAAATATGTTTCTATGTCAAGTGCCAAGCATATAGTTTGTTTACATTTCATACACAGATTATTTTATTGATTTTTGTCTTATTATATCAATAAAAACAGATACTGCTAGTATCTGCTGTATCTATTTACATTATTCTTTTAAGTTTAAAATCCATGTAATCACTTGAAACACAATGAACTGATATCTGGTCAATCAATCCTTCCCTCACGTTTCTGTGACCTTCCTCTCCATGCAGATGACCATAAATGCATGCATCTACCCTAAACACCTTTAAAATTTGAAAAAACTCATTTGGAAGTCCATCTGAGCCAAATGGGGGATAATGCAGCATAGCAATTTTTACATTTTCATTTTTCACTGTAGATTCAAGAGATATTTTAAGCCTGTTCAGCTCTCTTAAATATATTTTCTCATTTGAAGCTGTCTCCTCTGAATGCTCCTCCATAGTGTCCCAACCTCTGGTGCCACAAACTACAACACCATCAAATTCATAGCTGTTATTTTTTAAAAACTTAATAGTTTTTAACTCTAGCTTATCTAATTTATTAGATGTTGACCACCAGTAATCATGATTTCCTTTGCCTATTATTTTTGTTCCAGGCAGTTCATCAATTCTTTGCAAATCATCAATTGCTTCATCAAGCTTTGTTGCCCATGAAATATCGCCCGGAATTAGAACGAGGTCATCTTCATTAACTTGCTCTCTCCAATTTTCAGCTATTTTTTCTTCATGATTGATCCAATTGTCACCGAATATATTCATTGGCTTTTCTTTTTTGCTATCAAAATGCAAATCGGCTATGGCAAAAATTTTCATAAGTTTATCCTTACAGTTTTATATAATTAAATTTAATATTCATATGCTTAGCAAGCTCTGCTTCACGTTCCTGGCAAGTAAAAAGAATGATTTGCCTTCTTTCACTTTCTCTGGCAAGCATTTCAATGGAATTTCTAAGTCTTTTTGAGTCATATTGAACAAAGCTGTCATCAAAAATTAATGGAATATTTTGATTGCCACTTAGTATATTTCCAAGTCCTACTCTAAGAGACAAATAAAGCTGATCCAATGTTCCTCCGCTTAAGCTATCCAGTTCTATATTTCTTTCTTTATCTTCGGCTTCAACGACAGTAATATGCATATCTTCATCAATAATCACATCACTGTATTTCCCGCTTGTCAAATATGCAAAATTATCACTAATTGACTTTCTTAAAAGCGGCATGAAATCTCCTTTAATAGAATCAGATATTTTAATAATTTTATCCCCTGCAATTTGAGCAATCTTGATTTTTCTTTTAAATGTATTGATTTTGTTTTCATAAAAATCAATTTCTTCTTCAATTTCAGCAAGGCTTCTGGAACTTTTTTCGATATCATCTATTTCTTTTAAAATATTGTTTATTTCTTCAGATAATCTTGATTTTTCTTCATTGAATTTAAAAATATTCAGTTGATGTTCTTGCTTATCAATTTTTTTAACTTCATAATGATTTAATGATTTTGTTTTTTCATATAAATCTTCAAAGCTTTCGTCATAAATTATTTTATATAGGATTTCTTCTTTATAAGATTTATTGTTAATTAACTCAATATATTTTTCATTGTATTGTGCTGCATTTTTAAAGTTATCTACATCATCCATACCATTACTATTTAAAATCATGGAAAGCCTTTTTTCTTCAAAAGCAATTTCCTTGTCCACTCTAATGATACTTTGAATTAATTGTTCTAATGAATTTTTTAATTTCGAAATCTCTACTCTTACTGATTCTTTTCTGGAGTAAGCTTCATTTATTTCCTTGATATTTTCTTCGTTGATTTCCTGCATTCCTAATAGTG
>JAQSYS010000147.1 GCA_029256005.1 Sedimentibacter sp. | reverse complement strand
GTACGTGAAAAGTTAATGCAAAGAAAGATGAGGATGCGCCATGACAAATAGTGTAACTGCTGTCTATTTAATAACATCTGCTTTTGGAGCGCATATCCTCTACAGATATATGAACATTTTTTTTGACTGTACGGAAACTGACAAAAAAATTGAGATAGCATCATATTTGATGTATTATTTTACCATATGCTTATTGTTCTTAGCATTTAACAACCCCATGCTTAACGTTATTGCTAATTTAATCATGTTTTTCTTTATTACATATAATTATGAAGCAACTATGAGAAAAAGGCTGATAGCAACAATATCAATTTATATGATTCATATGACTATTGAGTCAACTATAGTGCTGACGATGAGATATTTTGACATAACTATAGTATCTAGGGATTCAAATTTAGCCTTAATAACAGGCTTGATAACAATAAAAATAATTACATATAATGTCATGTTGTTTTTGTCAAACTTTAAATTAGTTAAAAATGATATTAAAGTTTCATACATACAATGGCTTTCAATATTTGTGATGCCTGTAGGCACATTAATATTATCTCTAATACTTATTTTAAAGGTAAATTCGGAAAATTTGATTGGAATCTTAATTAGCATAATAATAATGTTTGTAATAAATGTATTTGTATTTTATTTATACGATGTCCTGATGAAATCCTATGATGAAAAAATGGAAAAAGTACTATTGTTACAACAAAACATGGCATATTCTAAGCAACTTGAGGTTATAGCTCAGTCTCAGGAAAATTTAAAAACCTTTAGACATGATGTTAAAAATCATGTTCTTTTACTTAAGTCACTAATAGAAGAAAATGACAAACAAGGAGCATCAGAATATTTGGAAAGTTTTATTGAATGTATAGATAATTCAATTGAATTTTCAAAGTCGGGTAATTCAGAGATAGATAGTATATTGAATTATAAGCTTAATAAAGCTGTTTCATTTGGCATAAAAACTAATATAAAAGTAAATGTACCAGATAAACTTAACATAAGGCCATTTGATTTAAGTGTTGTCTTGGGAAATCTTTTGGACAACGCAATTGAAGCGGCGCGATATTGTGAAGAAAAGTTAATAAAAATATCAGCAGAGTTGGATAGAAATGTGCTTTATATAAATGTTTCAAATTCTTTTGACGGAAATTTGAAATATGAAGGTAGAAAACTCATAACAACAAAAGAAGATAAAGAAAATCATGGAATCGGACTAGGTAGCGTGCAGCAATCGTTGGAAAAATATAACGGTGCAATGGAAATACACCACAGGGATAAAATGTTTTACGTTGATGTGCTAATATACAATCAATCATATGAAGTTAAGGCTTTTTAATTTTTACATTATAACATATTAATTATTACAAGCTTCGGCGCTATTAGAATTTTTATGTTATTATACTGATAGTTTTTTAGCAATGGAGGGACTGCTTTGAATTTAGATAATTATTTTAAAAAAGTGTACACTGTAGCCTTCAGACTCACAGGTGAAGAAAATAAAGCTGCTAATTTAGCTTTTGAGGCAATAAACAGCTGTTTTTATACTCTAAATCTTACTGATAAAGTTGACTCTACCATTTTTAACATATCAGCTAAGGAAGTATGTAGATTGTTTTTGACAGGGTATGAAAAAGGTGATGAACTGTTCAGAAGATTTGAAAACAATACATATGAGTATCCTTATCAACATGCTTTGATGTCGATTAGCCCATTAAGAAGAACATTGATAGTTTGGAGAGATGTTCTTAGATTGAGTTTAGAAGATATGAAGATAGAGGAATATAGTGTGAAAGAGCTGTACTTTGAACTTAACAAAGGACGAAAGTTAATAAGAGACTTATTGAATGAAGATTTTATAAACGAAACCGGAGCATAATTGGTGGAAATGAAGAAAATACTAATGATAATAGCTATTGATGCTTTGGCTGTCTGTTTTATAAATAGACAGCCTGAGTTATTTTCTTAGTATGAAAAAAATTTAATGTAAAATTAAGCTTACTATAATGTAAGATTATGAAAAAAAGTGTAAGGTTAAGTTATGGTAAATATTTACTGAATATGCTATATTTTATGCAATTATATTAGGGAGAGAAAAATGAAAAAAATATCTAAAAAGAAGTTTTTAATTTTTGTATTTGCACTTGTAGTTGTAGTATCAATTATTGTTTTAGTTAACCAAAATAAAGGTCCTGCTGAGGTGTTTGTAAATATATCTGAGCTGGAGAAAAAAACAATAGAACAGATTATATCTGTTAAAGCACCATTAGAGGGCATTGAAAAAGCTGATGTAGTATCACCTTTAAACTATGAAATTATAGATATAAAAGTAAAAGAAGGAGATATAGTACAAAAGGATCAAATTTTAGCAGTATTAGACAGTGAAGAGTTAAATGAACAAATAGCTTCAGAAGAAAATCAAATAGAACTTGCACAACTTGAACATCAGGAAAAAATCAAGTCAATGCAGATAGAATATGATAAAGCACTTAGCAATGTAAAAGAATTAGAAGAAAGCTATGAACAGAACAAGGGATTGTTAGAAAGTGATATTATTACTAGGGATGCATTTGATAAAATTGAAAGCAGTTTAAATGAAGCCAGAAAAGGATTAGAAAGCTTTAATGTTTCAAACGGAAAGGTTGTTTCATCATTAGCTGAATTGAAGAACATTGAAATAAAGAAACAAGAGTTAGAAAAGAAAAAGGAAGATTTGGATAAGGTATTTATAAAAAGCCCTATAGACGGAACTATAACAAGAGTTAATGTAAATCTTGGAAGATATGCTAAAGATTCTGAAGAAAAGGCAATGTTTGTGGTTGAAAACTTAAACAAATTGCAAATGAAGGTGTCTGTAAGCGAATATGATATTGGGAAAATAAGGATAGGACAAGAGGTTGAGATATTCTCAGATGTGATGAGAAATGAAACTGCAAAGGGAGTTGTGGCAAGAATTTCACCTACAGCTGAACAAAAGGACAATAACACAATGGAAAGAATAATTCCAGTTGTTATTGATATTACACAAAGACCAGATAATTTAATAGCTGGTGTTATTGCAACAGCTAAAATTAAGGTTGACAGAGCAGATGAAATTTTTGCAGTACCGTCCGGCGCAATTATTTCAGATGAAAACAGTCAAAATAAAGTATTTGTATTAAATGAAGATAATTCAATAAAATCGATAGCTGTTGAAACAGGATTAGAAACTGATTTAGAAACACAAATTCAAAGCAGTGAGTTAACGGAAAAAATGAAAATTATAATAAATCCTGATTTAAGCTTTACAGACGGCATGATTGTTAATCCAAATAAAGCAGAAGGGTAAAGCTATGAGTAATTTGATAACAATTAAAAGTTTAAATAAAATATATAAAAACGGTGCAGTAGAGGTTCATGCTTTAAAAAATATAAATTTAGAAATACAGCATGGAGAATTTATAGCAATTATGGGACAATCAGGTTCTGGCAAGTCAACATTGATGAATATTTTGGGTTGCCTTGACAGACCTACATCTGGTGAATACCTTCTAGAAGGAACAGATGTAAGCAAACTTAGCCAGGATGAGCTTTCAGCAATAAGAAATAAAAAAATAGGTTTTGTATTTCAAGCTTTTAATCTCATACCAAGGACAAATGTATTGAGTAATGTTGAGCTACCTATGGTTTATGCTAAAATAAAAGCACCTAAGAGAAAACAAAGAGCAATTGAATTATTAGAAAAAGTAGGGCTTTCAGATAGAATAAATCATCTACCTAATGAGTTGTCAGGGGGACAAAAGCAAAGAGTTGCAATAGCGAGATCACTGGCAAATAATCCGCCGTTAATTTTCGCTGATGAACCAACCGGAAATTTAGACACCCAGTCTTCTGAAGAAATTATGGAGATATTCAGAAGTCTTAACAAAGAGGGAAACAGTATAATATTGGTAACCCATGAACCTGAATTGGCAGAATATGCTGACAGAGTCATAGTGTTCAGGGACGGCTCAATAATTGAAGACAGAAAGAGGGAGGTGCTTTAAAATTATCTGGTTAGAAAATATTAAGATAGCTTTTCAATCTATTTTGTCCAATAAAATGAGGTCACTTCTTACAATGCTTGGAATTATTATTGGTATAAGCTCCGTTATTGCAATAGTATCAATTGGTGATAGTATGAAAGGAGTAATGGATGATATTTACAAGGATATAGGAAAAAATCGTGCTTATTTTTATGTTTATAATGTCGAAGAATTTCGTTCCACAGACTTTTTTTACTTGGATGATATTGAACTGTTGAAGGAAAGATTCAGCGACAAAATAACTTACATATGCCCTTCTGAGTCTTTAAGAAGCGATGTTACGGTTAACAAACGAGTAATAAAGTTAAATATGGCATGTGTTGACTATGGATTTGATACAGTGCAACATGTTAAAATGCTTTATGGAAGAATGATTAACAAAGGTGATGTAGACAGAAAAAGCAAAGTAATAGTATTAGAGCAAAATGCAGCATTAAAACTATTTAATAAAGAAAATGCTACAGGGCAAACAATAAAGGTTAAAATAGGAGATTATTTAGAGGAACTGCTGATAGTAGGAGTATATAAAAATGAAGAGTCCCCTGTATTATCACTTCTTAATGGTCAAGACATTTATGAAGACAGCTATGTACCTTTTACAATGGCTTTTTCATCTAGCTATGGTTTTTATGCTTTAGATATTTTTGTGGCAGATAACTCATCGGTCAGTGATGTTGGAGACGATATGCTAAAGTATGTTGCAAATTTAAAAAACAGAGAAGTTGAAAATTATCAATTTTATACAGTTGAAGAAGATCAAGCGACTTTAAACGGAGTTGTAGGAGGTATGTCTGTTGCGGTTGCAGCAATTGCTGCAATTTCACTCTTGGTTGGAGGTATAGGAATAATGAACATTATGCTTGTTTCTGTTACCGAAAGAACCAGAGAAATTGGAATAAAAAAAGCATTAGGTGCAAGAACTAAGGATGTACTGTTTCAATTTTTAATTGAATCTGCAACATTGTCTGCCTTTGGGGGAATGGTTGGAACAATGTTTGGTATAGGACTGGTCATGATTGGGGGAAGTATTATATCTATTCCAATAGTAGTAAATCCTTTGTCAGTTGTTATAGCGGTAGTTTTTTCAATGATTATAGGAATATTTTTTGGGTATTATCCTGCTAAGAAGGCAGCAAAATCTGATCCTATTGATGCCTTAAGATATGAATAAAAATAAATCATTGAAAGGAATAATATGGCACTGATTGGCATAATTGAAGAAAAAAAAGGAGATACAGCAACAATATTAGTTAAAAAGGTCCTGCCATGTGGTGATAAGTGTAAAAATTGTAG
>JAQSYS010000146.1 GCA_029256005.1 Sedimentibacter sp. | reverse complement strand
TCAACGAACATATCGTTCATTAACCCAACTTCTATATCAATTGCTACAGCTTCTCCTGCTTCATTTAAAATTTCAACCTTTTGCTTACCATTTTCTTCAAATACAGCTTCTATAGGAACTAACAGAGTATCATTAGATTCTCCAGAATTAACAAAGCAGTTTGTATTCATGCCAGGTCTTAATCCTTCTCTTCCTTCAACCTTAATTTGAACATTATATACAGTCTTGCCGTCTCGATCTGTATATTGATCAAGTCTCAATACTGAACCAGCAAACTCTTCTCCAGGAAGTGCATCCACAGTTACTGTTACAGGAGCATCCTGTCTAATATATAATACATCTAGGTCACTCACTGTTGTGTTAATGGACATTTCATCAGTATTATACATATCCATTAGTTGCAATGACCACTGGTCACTACTTGAGTTAGCAGTAATTGTATCTCCGACATTGTACATAACATATGAAACCATTCCGTCTGAAGGAGCAGTTACCATCATTTTTGTTGTTAATTCAGAAACCTTATCAATTTTTTTATAAATGTCTTCAATATCCTTATTTAATGTTTCTATATCATCATAAATTTTCAAGACTGCATCCACATCTTGCTCAATCATTTTAGTAACATCACTACCTGCTATTCTTGCTATTATGTCTCCTTCTTCTACGAATTCATTTGTAGCTACAAATACTTCAGTTGCAATTATGTTTGCATCGTCTCCTCCGGAGAATCTATCATAGGAAACCTTCTTTTCGTTGACAAATGATTCTACCTTACCATTGTAAGAAAATGCTGTTCCTGGCATACCATTAAATTCTGTATAAATACCTGTAACCATTCCTGGCTGTACAAGTCCGGGATTGTCTCCTTCTATAACTCCAGTGTGAACATAAGTTATACCATCAGAGTTTGGAACTGCATTAGAATTTAATTTTTTGATAGTTCCTGCATAAAAACCATCAAATGCAGTCTGTGATCCGCCCTTATCATCAACTACTCTTCTGTATTGCATGACTACCTTTTGTCCTACCTTTAAACTAGAATATTCGTAAGTATTAACTTTAAATGATATTTTGACTTTGCTGTCATCTACTATGGTCGCAATATTGTAATTTTCTACTCTTTCTCCTTCTTCCACATTTAACTCGGTAAGCCTACCTCTTATTGGGGCAGAGAAAACTATTCCTTCATATGGATTTATCTGACTTATATCAGTTATATCTTTATTCAGCAATCCTTGTAGATCATCAACTTTACTTTCAACTTCTTCGTTCTTGTCTTGGATTTGCTCTTGTTTATCCTGTATGCTTTCAGTTAAATCTTCTAAAATTTCTCCTAAATTATTAGCTGAAAGTCGAACCAAATTATCACCTTTTTTTATCATTTGGTTTGGCTCAACAAACACTTCTTCAACAGTATAAATAATATCTTTATCAGTAATTCCTGCTTCTGGTTTTGGTGCAGTTATTGAACCACCCCAGTTTCCATTTAACTGTCCTGAAATATTAACACCTTGTACAATGTCTCCTTTTTCAACCAATTTTGTTGAAAATCTTGGTCCTGTTGAAACTTGAGAAGCATCTGGAACTAACTGCTTTGCTGTTAAATAACCGCCTGCAAATACTATTGCTATAACTACTACTATTGAAATTACTTTTTTATACATTTACCTTACCTCCACTGCTTTCATCTGATACAATTTCTCCATCTAATAATCTGATAATTCTGCTACCATATTCTGCTATTTCTTCTTCATGTGTTACTTGTACAATTGTCATAGACTTTTTTTGATTTAAATCAATAAATAATTCCATTATTAAATCTCCGGTCTTTGTATCAAGAGCTCCCGTAGGTTCATCCGCTAGAATAATTGAAGGATTGCCAACCAGTGCCCTAGCGATTGCAACTCTTTGCTGCTGGCCTCCAGACATTTGCGAAGGAAGATGATGCATTCTGTCCTTTAATCCTACTTGCTCCAATGCAATTTCTGCAAGCTCACGCCTCATCTTGGCATTCATTCCCCTATAAATAAGAGGTATCTCAACATTTTTTAATGCATTCATTCTAGGCAATAAATGAAAATTTTGAAATACAAAGCCTATAAATAAATTTCTAACTTCTGACATCTTGGAATCGCTTAATTTATCAACCAATGTACCAGATAGCTCATATGTACCGCTTGTTGCTTGATCCAAACACCCTATAACATTTAGCAGAGTGGATTTACCCGAACCAGAGGGCCCCATAATTGATACGAATTCCTTCTCTTTTATTGTAAAAGACACATTTTTTAATGCTTCAACCTGAATTTGACCAGATTTGTAAAGCTTGGAGATACTCTCCATTTTTATGATTTCCATATAACACCTCTTCAAATAGAACAATCCATATCTTTAGACGTAAATAAGAATAAAAAAGTTCTAATATTTGTATTATTTTTCAATAATTTTTTAGGGATGGTATTTGTTAATAAATCTGACAAAACCATCCCTAAATTATTCTATTTGATTTCATCAATAAATATTGAATCTATCCACACCTTATTTTTTCCTTCATATTGTATGTAAATATTAAGTGAATCTGCATCTGTTACATTGATTGGTACTGTGAATTGAGACCACATATCATCGTAGATTTGAACTGATGTATGAAAATTTGATGTCAAAGAGCCATTTTTAAATGCCTCAAGAACAATTTGAGCCATCAGATCTTTTTCAGATTTCATTTTAGCAGCTATGCCAATTTGTTTTTTTAGCATGTAGCTGAATTTTTCATTCTTAAAATCTACTGCTGCAAACAATGCTTTATATGTACCATCAGAATCATTGGCCACAATCAATGAGTTTTTGCCTTCAACATAAATATTATTGTCTGTTGTTGCCTTATTGCCTGTATATCCGATATTGTTTAGAAGAGCATCATTAAAATACATTTCTGTTGAATCTGTTATTTCAGACTGCGGTGCTTCAGCTTCTCCAGTTGGATTTTCAGAATTAGGCAGTTGTTCAGGATTTTCATTTTGAGGATTGTTTTGTATATTGTTTGAATCAGCTGGTTTACTACCAAATTTCTTAATAATTTTATTTCCAATTAATAACACAATCACAACAATTAAAATTGAAACGACCGCTCTAGTAATTTCCTTTTTCTTGAAAAAATTTTTTAGCTGACTTGACTTTATTGGATTGTTATCATTTACAAAAATATCAAAAACCGGAGAATCATCGTCTGGATGTATGTCTACAGCTGCTTCATTGAAAATTTCTTTTGTTTCTGTCTGTTCATTATGATGTTCTTGTATTTTTCTTTCTGTAGTTTTATCACCCTGTTTTACCCGTTCAGTGCTGACAACATCAAATATCATTCCATAAATAGGAGAATTTTTCATTTCTTCTAAAACATCGTTTGGAAATATATATTCTCTAGTTAGGCATCTAACAATTAATTTTAAAATATCAGGTGGTATTAAGTCAGAAATATTATAATCAATTATCTCAGTTCCGGAAAATATAAAATGAATCATATTTCCAAGTCTTTTAAATGTTTCATTGTCTGCTATATCATATTCCTGTTCGAATATAAGGTTGCAGTCTACAATAACCTTGTTGTCGCCATCAAAATACAGTCTGTCTATATCAAGAATTTTCTGTTGAACAACATCTGTCATATTAAAAACATTCTGGGCAAGATCGATAACACTTTCTGACAGTTTAAACTGCTGTTTTAATGTCAGGCTGTTAGATATATTTTCTCTTAATCCCTTGTAGTCAGATTTTAATGGCTTTGTATATATGTATATGCGGTCTTCCGTATTATAGCATTCCAAAATATTAGAAGAAATCTTCTTCAATTCATCTAAGTTTATGAGATTAATAACCTTTTGGCTTGTTATTATATTGCTGTAAAATATGTCACCAGAATCATTATCCTTGCATTCCAAAACCCTTTGGAATACATTTTCAAAAATAGTGCGGATAATTTTATAATTATTATTCATAGGCCGCCTCCTTATATTAATACAATACAATTATATATTATCAATAATTTCGACAAAATGAAAGATATTTTTAATATTTTTTTAATATTTTGATACTTTTTTAGCAAGAGTTTTCATAAAGATCAATTTAATTATTATCAATAAAAATAAGGATGAACTATTGTTCATCCTTATCAATTTCATATTCTACATTTTCAATAATATTTTCTTCTTTTTCTTGTTTCTTTTTATGATTTCTGCCATAGAATTTATCCGTTTTACCAATTACAATACTGTAAAGATAAAAAAGCATTACAGCATCATCAACGAGGCTGAATCCCAAAATAGGGGCAGGAATTAAATCTACTGGACTTAAAATATAAATCAAAGGCAGTATGATCCACCATTTTTCCTTAAGTGGTATGTCTTTATCAAACAAGAACTTGAATATTAATAAAAACCTCATCATATTACAGCACAAATTCCCTATCCGGGAGTTTTTTCTGCAACTTTGTTACAAAATCATTGGCAGGATCCTTGCTTCTTGAGCTTCCTAAAACGATATTAGTAATCATCATTTCTTCTACAAAATCTACAACTGTTTTAATAACATCCTTCGATCTTTTAACAGTCAGTTCTGCTCCAACATCTTTTGTGATCTCAAATAGATATTCTAATGCATCCCCATCGCTGAAGTTGTTTAATAGCTTGTCATTTTCATTAACTACATGTAATACATACAACTTTCCCGGATGCTCCATTGTTAACTCAACACCTTGGCGAATGAGTTTTTCACATGTTTTTTGCTGGGTAACACAGACCAATACATTTCTATGCATCGTTATTCTCCTTAAAATGGCGGGAATATGTGGGAATTGAACCCACCCAGGACGGATTAACGCCCCGCGACTGATTTTGAAGACCAGGAGGCACACCAGCACCTATCTATTCCCATCAGAATTAATGATAACATAATAACAAAATATTTTCAAGACTAATTTATTCAGTTCCGATATTGTAAGTATCTGTATCCTTTTCTGATATACATGATTCCATAACATCTGCTAAGGCATTTACTGTATCTAAGGAAGTAAACACATTTATATTAGCTTCAATTGCACATCGTCTGATTCGAAATCCATCAGTACTTGAATCGTTAGCTTTTGTAGGGATATTAACAACAAACCCAACTTTTCCGCTTTTAAGTAAATCAGTAATATTTGGTTTAGATTCCCTTACCTTATTAATCGTTACTGCTTCTATTCCGTTATTTTGTAAAAACTTTGCGGTATTTTCAGTAGCCGCAAACTTATATCCCATTTTGTATAATTTTAACGCAACACTCTTAAAGTTTTCTTTATCCCTGTCTCTTATTGTAGCAACAATTA
>JAQSYS010000145.1 GCA_029256005.1 Sedimentibacter sp. | reverse complement strand
GAATTTAAAGGAGAAATAACATATATGAAAAATAGAAAGTTGCTTCTGATACTTTGTTTTGTAATAGTTTTTACTTTAGCTTTTACCGGGTGTGCTAAAAATCAAGCACCAGAAGGAGAACAATCTAATTTTGACGCTAAAAAAGATATCACTGTGGTGGCTAGAGATGCTGCCTCAGGTACAAGAGGAGCTTTTCATGAAATAATGGGAATTATTCAAAAACAAGGGGATAAAGAGATTGATAATCTTGTTGTTGGTGCCCTTGAATTTGATGGCACTGATAAAGTCATAACAGCAGTTGAAGGAGACAAATATGGTATCGGTTACATTTCACTGGGTTCAGTTAGTGACAGAACTAAAGCAGTAGCAGTTGACGGAATTGAACCATCAATTGATAATGTAAAAAGCGGAAAATACACAGTGTCAAGACCTTTCCTTTTAGTTACTAAAGGAGAAGAAAATGATTTGGTAAAGGATTTCTTAAACTTTGCAGAATCTGTTCAAGGACAAGAAATAGCTACAGGAATGAAATACATCGGTGCAGCAGAGGAACAAAAAAAATACACTGCTTCTGGAAAGTCAGGGACAATAAAGGTTGCAGGTTCAACATCCGTAACACCTTTAATGGAAAAATTACAGGAAGCATATAAAGAATTAAATCCTGAAGTTACATTTGAAATGCAGTCTAATGGTTCATCACAAGGAATAAAAGCAGCTATTGACGGTTCATATGATATAGGAATGTCATCCAGAGAATTGAAAACTGAAGAAGCTGGAGAATTAAACAGATACGTACTTGCAATAGATGGCATTGCAGTAATATTAAATAAAAACAATCCAATAGACAACTTGGATTCGCAAGATATCACTGACATATACACTGGCGTAATTACTCAGTGGATAGATATTAAGTAATGGAAAGTACAAGAAAATCCCATTTTAATGAGAAGTTTATGCAGGCAATATTCTTTCTGTCTGCATTAGCTTCGGTTATTGCGGTAGTAGCCATCTGCCTTTTCCTTTTAATACGAGGAGTACCCGCGATAGGTGAAATTGGATTTATGAAATTTATTTTTAACGAAAGTTGGAAGCCAACAAATACTCCTCCTTCATATGGAATATTGTCCATGATTGTAGGTAGCTTATATGTAACAGGCGGAGCAATTGCAATAGGAGTACCGGTTGGGTTAATGTGTGCGATTTTTCTGGCAGAATTTTGTCCACCGGCTGTTTACAAAATAGTTAAGCCTGCAGTTAATTTATTGGCAGGTATACCGTCAATAATTTATGGTTTTTTCGGGATGGAGATAGTTGTTCCATATGTCAGAGAATATTTTGGAGGAAACGGATTCAGTGTTTTATCGGCTTCACTTATACTTGGAATAATGATACTTCCTACAATAATCTCTATAAGCGAATCATCAATACGTGCTATCCCTTACAGTTATAAGGAAGGATCACTTGGTCTCGGAGCTACCAAGGAAGAAACAGTTTTTAAAGTGATAGTTCCTGCAGCCAAATCAGGAATTTTAACTTCAATAATTCTGGGAGTAGGAAGAGCTGTGGGAGAAACTATGGCAGTTGTAATGGTAGCAGGAAATGCGGTTATGCCTATAGATAAAATTAGACTATTAAAGCCAATAAGAACACTTACAACAAATATAGTTACAGAAATGAGCTATGCATCAGGTCTTCATGAATCTTCATTGATTGCAACAGGCGTTGTCTTATTTGTGTTTATAATAATACTAAATACCGCTTTAAGTTTAATTAAAGCAAAGTCGCTAAGGAACTAGGAGGTAGAAATGGAATTAGTCAATGCAGAAAAAAATTTAAGAAAAAGAAAATTAATATCTCTGGTTTTGAAAGCTGGTGTATGGCTTTGTGGAATTATGACTGTAGGAATTTTAATATTTATATTGCTATTTATATTGCTTCGAGGAGTTCCGAATATAAACATGGAATTCTTATTTGGTACTTATAACTCTGATACGCTTTCTGCATTTTCTTCAATTGTTACAACCTTTGAGATGATATTAATTTCTCTTCTTGTTGCCGTTCCCATAGGTGTATTTTGCGCTATTTATCTAACAGAATATGCTAAAAGAGGAAATAAGGCAGTAAAAGTTATAAGGCTGGCTGTTGATACGCTCGCAGGAATTCCCTCAATTGTATATGGTTTGTTCGGTATGATTTTGTTTGTAAATATATTAGGATTCAGAGCATCTGTTCTATCAGGAATATGCACGGTGTCAATTATGATATTACCTGTAATAATAAGTTCATCAGAGGAAGCAATAAAATCTGTTCCTGATATGTATAGGGAAGGTAGCCTAGGGTTAGGTGCTACTAGATTGGGAACTGTATTTAGAATAGTTGTACCTACAGCAATGCCAGGAATACTTTCAGGAGTAATATTGGCGATAGGAAGAATTGTTGGAGAAACGGCAGCATTAATATTTACAAGCGGTACTAACGTATTGGAAAGTCCAACATTGGACTTGTTTGCTTCGCAAAGAACACTTGCAATACACATGTACATGCTTGCTAGTGAAGGTCTTCCTCATTCAAAGGATATGGCATTTGCAACAGGAGCAATATTGATATTGGTTGTATTTTTGGTAAATCTTGCAACTACAAAACTTGCAGGTAGACTTGGGAGGCTTGGAAATGATAAATAATGATAAAATAAAGATAGAGAATGTAAATTTATATTACGGTGAATTTCATGCACTCAAAAATATAAATATGAATGTAAAGGAAAAAGAAATAACTGCGTTTATCGGACCATCCGGTTGCGGAAAATCAACTCTCTTAAAGTCATTGAACAGAATGAATGATTTGATTGAAGGTGTAAAGATAAACGGAAAAATGCTTTTAGATGGAATAGATATTTACAAAGACATGGATCCAACAATGCTAAGAAAAAGAGTTGGAATGGTATTTCAAAAGCCAAATCCTTTTCCAATGAGCATATATGAAAATGTAGCATATGGACCTAAGACTCACGGTGTCAAATCAAAATCCAAACTGGATGAAATTGTTGAACAAAGCTTAAGATCAGCAGCAATGTGGGATGAAGTGAAGGATAGATTGAAAAAAAGTGCATTGGGACTATCAGGTGGGCAACAGCAAAGGCTTTGTATTGCTAGAGCATTTTCTGTGAATCCTGAAGTGATTTTGCTTGATGAACCAACATCAGCTTTAGATCCTATCTCAACAATGAAAATAGAAGATTTATTAGTTGATATAAAGAAAAATTATACTATAATTATAGTAACACACAATATGCAGCAGGCGACAAGAATTTCTGATAAAACCGGGTTCTTTCTTCATGGGGAAGTGGTAGAATTTGATGAAACAGAAAAATTGTTTTCTATGCCAAAAAATAAAAAAACTGAAGATTATATAACCGGAAGATTCGGCTAAAATTAAATGTGGAGGCAAATATGAGAAATAAATTTGATACAGAATTGGAAAATTTAAATCTTGAATTAATTAAAATGGGCAGTTTGATAGAAAACTCTATTGAAACAAGTGCTAGAGCATTGATTAATCAAGATTTAGAACTTGTACAGAAAGTAAATGAATTCGAAGTTGAAATTGATGAAATGGAAAAGACCATTGAAAGCCATTGCTTAAAGCTTCTACTTCAGCAACAGCCAGTTGCATCAGATTTAAGATTAATTAGCACCGCTCTTAAAATGATAACTGATATGGAAAGAATAGGAGATAATGCAGAAGATATAGCTGAAATCGCAAGATATCTTGTTAATCAGAAGTATATCAAAGATCTAGTGCACATCCCGCAAATGGCAGATGCAACAATAAGTATGGTAAAAAGAGCAATTGATGCTTATGTCAGCAAAGATAAGGAACTTGCTCTTCAGGTTTGTAAGGATGATGATATAGTAGATGATTTGTTCCAGTTAGTAAAAAAGGAATTAATTGAAAAAATCCAAGAAAATACTGAAAATGGAGAACAAGCAATCGACCTTTTAATGGTGGCAAAATATTTGGAAAGAATAGGGGATCATGCGGAGAATTTAGCTGAGTGGGTTATATTTTCAATTACAGGTCAACATAAAACAAAATAGGAGAAACTATGAAACTCATATATTGTGTAGAAGATGATGCAGGAATAAGAGAGTTAATAACATTAGCTCTAAGTACTGCTGATTTTGAGGTAATAGGATTTGAAGAATCACAGGAATTTTATTCAGAATTAAAAAAAAAGATTCCTGATTTAATAATACTTGATTTAATGCTTCCTAAAGTTGATGGCATGACAATATTAAGGAGCTTGAAAAAGGATCAAGTTTACAGTGATATACCAGTGATTATTATTACTGCAAAATCATTGGAATTAGATAAAGTAAAAGGATTAGAGTCGGGGGCTGATGATTTCATTACCAAGCCATTTGGAGTGTTAGAGCTTCTTGCAAGAGTAAAGGCTGTTTTAAGACGTTCGGTAAAGAAAACCTCTGAAGATGAAGCCTTAGAATATAATGAGCTTGTACTTGATTACAATAAACGTACAGTTTTATGCAAGAGTAATCAGGTTTCTTTGACATACAAGGAATTTGAACTTTTACATTATATGATGCTAAATAAGGGCCTAGTATTGTCAAGAGATAAAATTCTCCAAGAAATATGGGGTTATGATTATGAGGGCGAAACAAGGACTGTCGACATGCATATAAAGACTATCAGACAGAAGCTGGAAGCAGCTGGTTGTCCAAATTATATAATTACAGTAAGAAGTGCAGGATATAAACTTGAGGAGTCGATTGATGAATGAAAAAAAGGTTGTTTTTAATAATAATTATTATTTCGGTTATTGCATCAAGTTTAGCATGCACTCTTACTACTTATGTTTACTATAATTTTTATGTATCAGAAGCAAAGAGTCAATTAAAAACAATTGTTGAATTGCAAGCTGACTATGAAAATTGGGAAAATGAATCAAAAATTATT
The DNA here is from genome assembly GCA_029256005.1 of Sedimentibacter sp. Lineage (GTDB taxonomy): Bacteria > Bacillota > Clostridia > Tissierellales > Sedimentibacteraceae > Sedimentibacter. The sequence goes on along the minus strand of JAQSYS010000145.1, from coordinate 389 downwards.
TACTCTGTAAATAAGATTTTAAAGGCATCAAAATACAGTATGCGTTTTACTATTATAAACATAGACGGTGAAGTCATTTACGATAATTGGGCAAAAGACGACATTTTGGAAAATCATAAAGACAGACCAGAAATTGCGCAAGCTTTTAATAATGGAGCCGGAGAATATACAAGATATTCTGACACATTTGCTACAAACATGTATTATTACGCCTATAAAATAAATGATGATGAAGTATTAAGGGTTTCTAGGGAAATAAGCAGTATAAATTCAGTGTTTTTGAGCATAACTCCAATGCTCTTTGTTTTGTTTGCAGTATTATTAGTAGTTGTTTATCTCTCTGCTGGTTTATTTATTAAAAAAATTCTTAGACCAATAAATGAAATGAC
>JAQSYS010000144.1 GCA_029256005.1 Sedimentibacter sp. | reverse complement strand
CTTGTCAGAAGCAGTATCGCTTTCAGCAGAATCAACTTTTTCAGTAGTGCTCTTTTTAAGAATTACTTTTAAAAATACAAGACCGATTCCTAGAGTAATGGCATCGGAAATTGGTTGCGCCCAAATCAAGCCATTAAAACCTAGAAGCGACTGCATGGCAAATAGCAGAGGGATATAAACTATTCCTTGCCTTGCAACCGATAATATAAGAGCCTCTTTTGCCTTGCCAAATGCTTGAATACCCGTTGATGCAAGCATCTGAGGCCCTAAAATCAGAAATGAAAAAATGTTGATTCTCAATACATTTATCCCTTGCGAGATTACATCTGGCAGTGGAGTGAAAAATGAAACAAGATTATTTGCTCCAAACCAAAAGATAACTGTTAATACAACACCGATTCCAAAGGTCATTACCATACCTGTTTTGAAAATCTCTCGTACTCTTTTATAGTTTTTTGCACCGTAATTAAAACCTACAATGGGTTGACATCCTGCTGCAAAACCCATAAAGATAAAAGTACCAATAAACATCAGCTTTAAGGAAATGCCCATACCTGCTAAAACTGAGTCGCCATATAACTTTGCCTGATTATTCAGCACAATCATAGCGATACTTGAAAGCAGTTGGCTCATACAAGCCGGAATACCAATAAAGAAAATTTCTTTCCAAATTGTTTTGTCGGCACTAATAAACTTTGGCTTAATTTGAAGTATGGATTTTCCAGAAAGATAAAACCAAATGTAATATCCCAATGCAGCAGCATTACCCAACACGGTAGCAATGCCGGCACCGAGAATGCCCATGTTAAAACCAAAAATAAATATAGGATCCAACACAATATTGACAACCGTTCCAATCATCATACCGATAATGGAGGGCATAGCAGCTCCTTCAGATCGCAATAACTGACCGCCGGCATAATTAAGCATAACGGGGATGGAACCAAGTAACATAACTACAACATATTGGTAAGCGTAAGGATAGACTTCTTCCGACGCACCAAGAGCAATAATCAGCGGTTTAACAAATATTAGGCCAACCACCACAACCAACACCGCTAAAGCAGTACAGATGAGAATGCCGGTTGTAAGTGTGCGATTGGCATTTTCTTGATCTTTCTTACCGAGACTGCGTGAAATATAGGATGCCGCACCAGTTGATACAATGGTTGCAATCGCCATCAAAATCATGAACACAGGTGTAGTAATATTGGCAGCGGCCAACTGATTTTGGTCATTAAGTTTTCCAATAAAAAAGGTATCTACCAGATTGTAAAACACCTGCACCATCATACCGATGACCACGGGTATTGACAGCTTTAAAATCGCTTTTGTGATGGGAGCTTTTCCCATCAGTTCTAATTGCTTATTTTCCATTTTTACTTAATCTCCTCGCAAAGTTCTTCAGATACTGTGAGCATTCGATTACAATATTCATCAAATTGCTTCTGTTCTTGTTCAGTTAAGCAAGATGATATTTTACGAAGCCAAACATCGTAAATATCTGCAACCTCTGAGATACTTTCTTTTCCTGATTGTGTCAGGGTTAGAATGTACTTGCGACGATTACCCGAATTGATACTTCGCTCAACAAATCCTTTTTTTTCAAGAGATGAGAGGGCACGTGCAACGGTGGCTTTTTCTAATTTCAATGCATCAGCAACATCATCTTGTGACCCTCCGTAATGGCCCAATAGAAATGTGCAAATCATATGTTCCGTATCGGATACTCCAATATATTTTATTTGACTGTGGCAAAACTCTTTGGCATTGCGAAGTAATAAATACAAATTGTGAAATCGCATAATAACCTCCTTTATTACTGTACACTTTTCAACAGTTGATAATTCAACTATTAAAAAGCATACTACTTTTTCGCCTTGAAGTCAATATGACTTTAATTATTTTGTTATACACATAATCTATATATCACATGACAAAAGCCGTACCCATAAAAATATTAGTTACGGCTTTATGACTGTTGTTGTCATCACGGTTATCTAATCTTTTATTATAATGATTATCTACCCTATTTTGTATGTAAAATTAAATATGATAAAAATTCTGAATTTTTATTATTTTATTGATTTAATTCCAACAATTTCAACATGTTGTGAAATGTAATCTGTTTTTAAAGGCTGTTCTTTCATTAGATCCGTTGATAAATATTTTTTATTGTCATCAGCAAATACGGTAACAACAACTGCATCCTTATTGTTGAGAATATCTTGTGCTTTTAAAGCTCCTAAAAAATTGGCACCAGAAGAAATACCAACTCCAATACCTATATTGGTGGAAAGCTTTCTAGCCATGTTTATTGCATCTCCATCATCAACCAATATTATATTGTCAAGCTCATTTAGTTTTACGATTTCAGGTATAAATTCATCACCAATTCCAGCTATTCTATGCGGACCAACAACTTTGCCGCCAGAAGCCATTGTAGGGGAATTAGAAGGATCTAGAGGAAAGGCTTTGCATTTTGGATAAATTTCCTGAACTGCTTTTTTAATCCCCATAATTGTTCCTCCAGTACCTACGCCTGCAACAATGCCATCTGGAATTTTCCCAAATTTGTCTAATTGATTCAATATTTCTTTTCCTGTAGTTTCATAATGAGCATCTACATTAAGTGGATTAGAAAACTGATGTGGTAAGAATGCATTATAATCTTTTCCCATCTGTTCTGCTAATTTAATAGAGCCCGTAAAACCACCATCTTCCTTAGAAACAGATTTAACTGTCGCACCAAAACATTCTATGATTTTGACACGTTCTTTGCTCATCCAATCAGGCATAAAAATAACAACTTTATTACCAAGGTATGTTCCTATTGCTGAAAAAGATATTCCTGTATTACCGCTAGAGGCTTCTGCGATTATATCTCCTTCTTTTATTAAATTTTGTTCATAGGAATTTTTAAGTATATGTAAGGCAATTCTGTCTTTTATGCTTCCTGATAAGTTATAACATTCTGCTTTAGCGTATATTTTTCTGTCCTGTCCTTTAAACTTAAGTGATATTTCTAGCATTGGTGTGTTGTTAATGAGTGCAGTAATACCATTAAATTTATCTTTCATTTTCTCATCTAAAGCCAATTCAAACCTCCATAAAGTTATTTGATATTTTACTTATTTTTCATTTTCTGAATTTACAAAGTAAAACCATCCTTGACCTTTGAATTTTTCATTGTTAAGGGTTTTTAATATAAAATCATTTTTCTTTTTTATTTGTTCTGCATATTTTCTAGCATCACTCAAATAATTTTTATATTCTTCATTATAAGATATTGATTCTAATTTACTATCTGTATTTTTATCTTCTATATATTTTAGACTTTCTTCAATGCCGAAATCTTCTACACATTTAATCGATTTGTTTTTGTTCTTATGTACCCACTTTCCTGATTTCAAGTCAACTACATAATCATATAGAAAGAGATAACCAAATTCAGCTATAAACTCTATAACACGGATAATATATTCAACTTCAGCTTCATTCATTATATAGTGAAGGTTAAATCTGAGCCAACCTGGTTTAACGGATGATAAGCCATCTTTAATAAAATGTCTAAATATTTCGGAGGTTTCATCATTAATTTCCAATAGCCTGTGACCATATGGTGCTGCACATGAACATCCAGCTCTTGTTTGAATACCAAATAAGTCATTAATTAATATTGCTACAAATCGCGGATGTAAATATTTATCATTATATTTTATTTTGATAGAAAATATTGGCAGTCTTTCATGTTCTATAGAAGGTCCTAGTATTTCAATGTTTTGATTTTTTATTAATCTTTCAAAGACTTTTTGAACATAACTTTTTTCTCTTGAAATGATATTGTCTATTCCAATTGAATTTTTTAGTTCTATTACAAGTGCAGCTTTTATTATCTGCATTATTCCAGGTGTGCCTGCCATTTCTCTCAACTCTACATTTTCGATATAATCATACCCGAGAGTACTTACATAGTTTACAGTTCCACCTCCAGATACAGTCGGCGGCAATGATTTATCATATAATTTCTTATTTATAACAAGTATTCCTGATGAACCTGGTCCCCCTAAAAATTTATGAGGTGCTAAATATATAGCATCGAAATATTCAGAGTCACTTTTATTCATATTTATTTCTATATAAGGAGCACAAGCGGCAAAATCAAAGCATGCTAAAGCATTATTATTATGTAGAATTTCCGCAACTTCATATACAGGAGTCAGAATTCCAGTAACGTTAGATGCAGCTGAAAAAGAACCTATCTTTAATCTATTTTTGTATTTTCTATCGCTGATTTTACTTTTTAAATCATCTAAATCCATGGTACCGTCTTCTCTAAGTCCTATTTCTACCAGCTCAGCTAGACCTTCCTCCCAAATAAGTATATTGGAATGATGCTCGTATGGACCTATGAAAATTACTGGAAATTGGCTTGTTTTATCATTAGACTCTTTATCAAAGTCTACTATGCCTAACCTGTTTTTGGCAGCAGGAGGAATATATATGCCTAAAATTTTGGCTAAACATTCTATTGCTCCGGTAGCTCCAGTACCCGATGGAATTATGTAACAATTTTTTTCTGCATTAACCAGCTTTTTAATTATACTAGCTGCCTTATGCAAAATTTTAGTCATTACTTCACCGGTCATATCATCTTCGGTATGTGTATTTGCATAAAATTTTTGGATTTCCAACAAATATTTTTCAATAAATTTTAATGATTTACCAGAAGCAGTAAAATCAGCATATGTGAGCAGTCTTTCTCCGTATGGTGTTTCAAATTTAAAATTTTTCTCTATCAGTTCATTGTTCAATATTTCAAATGAAATCATATAAATACCTTTCTAAATAAAAATATTATTATATATAATTTACTTAGAAATTTTTTATATTCATTAGATAATTCCTTTTTAAAATGTTTCCTATAAATTATTGATAATTATTATTTCATAGCCACAACCCATGCTGAGACAGTAGCTCTGCTACAAAAAAACGTAAAAATACACTTTAGAACAGAAGGGGAAAAGAAAGTGGTAATTTCAGAATTTTTAAAAACAAATTTGGAATCAAAATTGACATAACAAAAATGTTGAGATAGTATTAAATTTAAGTAGAGTGACAAGATATTTATAATTACAATAGTTAGGAGATTTTGAAATGAGAAGAAGACTATATATTATTTTTATGCTAATAACATTTTTAATTTCATTAGCTTTTTATCCTTTATCAGTTAATGCTGAAACAATTATAGATTAGGATGAATTGTTAAATTGCTTATTTTGGGAAAAGAAAACTAAAGAAGAAAAAGAACTAGAAAAACTACTGTCTTATTCGTAGCTTATGTGCAACAGATATATCACTCTTTAATACTTTATTCATATATTAATA
>JAQSYS010000143.1 GCA_029256005.1 Sedimentibacter sp. | reverse complement strand
TAAACAACATCCAGCAAACTGTTCATACCAGAATGGAAGAATGTTGAATCTCCAATGGTTGCAACAAGTCGTTTATCATCATTGTTTTTCTCAAATACTTTTTTCGCACCATGTGCCATACTTACACTTGCGCCCATGCAAACAACAGTATCCATTGCGTTTAATGGTTCAGCACCGCCTAATGTATAGCATCCAATGTCACCAGTAATCATAATATTTTTTCTTTTTGATAATTCATAATAGAATCCTCTGTGAGGACATCCTGCACATAATGTTGGTGGTCTTCCCACTGCAATTGTTTTATCATAGTCAATTGTAGTTTTTTCTGTTCCAAGCAATGATTTTTCTACTATGTCCGGATTCAATTCCCATGTGTTAGGTATCATATCCTTGCCAATACATTTAATTCCAGCTGCTTTTATTTGTTCTTCCATAAATGGTTCTAGTTCTTCAACCACATATAATGTATCAACTTCTTCTGAGAATCTTTTAATTTTTTTCATTGGTAGAGGATTTGTAAATCCTATTTTTAAATAAGAAGCAGAATCTCCAAATATTTCTCTTGCATATTGATAAGCAACACCTGAAGAAATAACTCCTATTTTTTTATCATTCCAATCAATAAAGTTTAATTCTGTTTCATTGGAGAACTTTTCAAGTTCTTTAAGTTTCTTTTCTACCTTTAAATGCAATTGCTTAGCAACTGCAGGAGCAATTAAATACTTATTAGTATCTTTTGTATATGGTTTTATAGGGACTTCAACTCTTTCACCCAATTCAACCACTGATTTGCTGTGACAAATTCTTGTAGTCATTCTTACCATAACTAAAACATCATATTTTTCACTTATTTCAATGGCTGTCTTAACCATATCCTTGCATTCCTGGCTGTCTGATGGCTCTACCATAGCTACTTTAGCCATTTTTGCATAATATCTGTTATCTTGCTCATTTTGAGACGAATGCATACCTGGGTCATCCGCACTTATTAAGACCATTCCACCATTTACACCTGTGTAACCCATTGTAAAGAACGGGTCAGCAGCAACGTTCAACCCAACATGCTTCATTGCTGTTAAAGTTCTTGCACCTGCATAGCATGCTCCAACTGTTGATTCAACTGCCACCTTTTCATTAGGTGCCCATTCTGCTATTATTTCCTTGTATGGCGCGATATTTTCTAATATTTCTGTGCTGGGTGTTCCTGGATAAGCAGCTGCATAATGAATGCCAGCTTCATAAGCACCGCGAGCTATTGCCTCATTTCCTGTCAATAATTTTTTCAATTTTAGCCCTCCTCAAATCATAATTATTTTATATAATCCTAAAGCTTTTCCTTGATGAATTATAAACGTTTTCTTTATAATGCTCATACAAGAAAATGACATAATACTCTGCCTTAATCTATGCATAAATTGTGCCATATATGGTTTTTTGAAAACATAATTGACAAGCCCAAGATTTCAATACTTTTAAATTAAAAATAATAATAAAATTTATTATAATCAGAGATTAATGGGTTAAAGGGTGTTATGTATCATTCCTTTTAACCCATTTTCAAACAACTCAATGCCTTGATACCAAAATCCGTTATTGTTGACCCACTTCTACCGATTGATATTTCCACCATGTCATGTTTTTCTAAATTAACTAGCATTGCCCTTATTTCTTGTTCACTGATAAATATATTTTTAATTTTTGCTTTATTACTAATACTTCTTCTTCCAAGTCTTTGATTTTGTGCATATGCTGTTTTTAATTCATTAAGGATAAAGATATATTTTTTCAGATTGTTTCCTGATAATTTCTCAAATTCTCTAATGATTTCACGCTCTGATGGAATTAATTTTTCTTCTGGTATTTTTTCAATGTAATCAATGGGAAGATCTTTTTCTTCAATTTCTTTCAAGCCCAGATTGACCAAATATTCAACACAGTTTCTTAATTCCCTAACATTTCCGCTCCAGCTATAATTTACAAGTTTCTCTTTTGCTCTATTAGTCAATATAAATTCACTGTTGAATGATTTTTTCAAATGGTCAATTAGACCTATAATATCTGACTTTCGGTCACGAAGTGTAGGAATTTTCAAGGGAAGGACATTGAGCCTGTAAAACAAGTCCTGTCTAAATCCCCCCATTTCTACCATTTGCTTAATATTTTTATTTGTTGCAGCAATAATTCTTATATCAACATCAATTATTCTGTCTCCGCCTAGCCTAACAACCTCCCTTTCCTGTAGCACCCTTAACAGCTTTACCTGAAGGTTCATAGGCATCTCAGTAATTTCATCCAAAAATAGAGTTCCATTGTGAGCCAATTCAAACAGGCCAGGTTTGCCTCCTTTTCTGGCTCCCGTAAATGCTCCCTCCTCATAACCAAAAAGCTCACTTTCTAGTAAACTCTCCGGAAATGCACCGCAGTTGACAGGAACAAATTGAAATTCTTTTCTCAAAGAATTATTGTGAATTGCCTGTGCAAATAGTTCCTTGCCTGTTCCGGTTTCTCCGGTAATAAATATGGATGAGTTAGATAGTGACATTCTTTTAGCAATATTTTTACTTTCAGTTATTGCATCGCTATTCCCAAATATGTCTGTAAAATCGTATTTTGCAGCATACCCTTTACCTATAAGTTTTTTTCTTAAATTGTATTCCTTTTTTTCCAAATCAGAATATTTTCTAATAATAGCTACAGCCCCGTACATTTTTTTTGAATGCAAAAGTGGATTTACCGAAACTACAACATCATAATCATTAATTTTTATTATCCGTTCTTCTACAGGTTTTAAATTCTCCAATGTATACAAAAAAGGAATCTCAGGCAATAATTTTAATCCATTTTTATTTAGCACATCATCATTTTTTCTTTTTACAATATCTCTCGCATTTTCATTATACAAGAATATATTTCCATCAGGATTTATACCAATAACTCCTTCATCTATTGTCTGAAGCAATATATCAAGCTGGCTTTCTCTGGAGTTCGTGAGACCTAATATTTGAAGCAGTCCAAAGTTTGCAGTCTTTATTTCGGTATAACTTCTCAACACATCCTGTCTGTCTAAAACAGAAAACATATCAAATTTTGTACCCATGTCAATTATGGAGTTTATATCCAAAAGACTGTTTCCTATATTAATTATTTCTTTTGCGCTTTTGGGAATATATTCTGACTGCCCTAATATAATATAGATTTCATCCTCCTTTGAGCTTTCATTAGACCAAAAGGAATTAATTTCTATATGCTTTGCTCCCAACTGATATATAACAGAAATTATTTGCTCTGCCATTTCAGGACTTTCATCTATCAAAACAACCTTAGAACCTTCCTTTAAGTTGTTGATCTTGTCCATACCTGCCTTGGAAATAGTTCTGTTTGCAAATAATAATTCTGTATCCTTATTGACAAATTTTTTTATTTTTTTAAACAGGTGATAAGATGGAATGAGCAAGACGTCTGCAGCAATCTCTTTACCACCTGCCACACTAAAATCCTCTAAACAGTATTTTTTTATTTTTATTTTGTCTGCAAATAAGCTTCTAATCTGATTGTAATAACTGTTTACTGACTCTGTTGTATAGCTTACTATAGCTAATGTTTTCATGCATTTCTCCTCAAACGTTAGTCATTTGTGAGCATAGTAAGATTTATTAATTCATTTTCTAAATCAATTATTGTATTGTTGATTTTTTTGTAATCTTCAATGCTAATATTTCCTGTCATATACTTTTTAGTATTATCATATGAATGATTGAAAATCTCTTTAAGCTCATCCAAATCAGTCATTAAATCATTTATGAGTTTAATATTTACTTTTGCAGATGATTTTACAGATGCAGTTGAAGTTATTTTATTTTCTTCAACATGAACTACTTCCAAAACCTCTCCAACATTTTTTGATTTCATAATTTCATATCCAACGTTATATTCCGGAACTATGCAATTTATTCCAAGGGTTTCCTTAACTTCCTTCGCAAAGTTCAACTTAGACTCTTCTTCTCCATGAACTATAAATACTGTTTTTGGCTTTTCCTTGAACCCTCTAAGCCAATTTAACAATGCAATTTTGTCAGCATGACCCGAAAAGCCTTCAACATTGTGTATTTCAGCCTTAACATTTATGCTTTCACCTAAAACCTTAACAATTTTTTCACCATCTACAAGTTTTCTACCTAATGTTCCTTCAGCCTGATATCCAACAAAAACAATACTAGCTTCTTTTCTCCACAAATTGTGCTTCAAGTGATGCTTAATCCTTCCAGCTTCACACATACCACTGGCTGAAATTATTATTTTTGGTTCTACCGAAAGATTCAGTGCCTTAGATTCCTCTGCACTCTGAGTAAAATGAAGGTTCTCAAAATCCAGAGGATTGTCTCCGGACATAATATAACCTCTAGCTTCGGAATCAAATACATTAGCATTGTTCTTAAAAATTTCTGTAGCCTTTGTTGCAAGAGGAGAATCAATATATACAGGAATCTTTTTTAATTCATTTTCCTTTGTACCTATTTTCTCCAGATTGCTGTCATAATACTTGTTCAATTCATATATAAGCTCCTGAGTTCTGCCTACTGCAAAAGAAGGAATAATTACACTTCCACCTCTTTTTGTTGTTTTTAATATAATATTAATCAGCTCTTCTGTTCTCTGTTCAATATTATCATGAACTCTGTCACCATATGTTGATTCCATAATTACATAATCAGCTTTTTCAATGCTGGATGGATCCTTTAACATAGGTCTATCATGCATGCCTATGTCACCTGAATAAACCAGTTTCACATTTTCATTACCTTCATTAAACCACATCTCTATGATGGAAGAACCTAATATATGTCCCGCATCATTGAATTTAATAGTCAATCCATCTGTTATATTTATAATTTGGTCATACTGAACAGGTTTAAAATATTGAAAGCTTTCCATTGCATCGATTTGAGTATACATAGGCTCAATGAGTTTTTTGCCTTGACGCAATGCCTTTTTATTTTTCCACTCAGCTTCTGTTTCTTGAATGTGAGCCGAATCTACCAGCATAATTTCACATAGGTCATATGTTGGCTTTGAACAATATATGTCACCTTTAAATCCTCTTTTAACCAACAATGGAATTCTACCACTATGGTCAATGTGACTGTGGCTCAATAATAAATAATCAATATCCGCAGGATTTAATTCAAATTCTTCCAAGTTTAATTCTTCATCCTTGCCTTGAAACATTCCGCAGTCAAGTAATATTTTTTTATCCATAAACTGTATCAAATGGCTTGAGCCTGTAACGCCTTTCACTGCTCCTAGAAATCTTAAATTCATTGTATGCCTCCTTTAATTTGTTAATTTCATTATAAATCAAATAAATCATTATGTCAAAACGTTATCAGGTTAATTGGTAT
>JAQSYS010000142.1 GCA_029256005.1 Sedimentibacter sp. | reverse complement strand
ATATTTAGCAATCTTAATATAAATGTAACTAGAATTTTACTTGAAATTGTTTAGGAATTTATTATTAAAATTTGAAAGGTAGGTGTAATAATGGAAAAAGGAACAGAAAAAAGAGGTCAATGGGCTTCAAATTTTGGTTTTATAATGGCTGCAGCAGGTTCTGCTATAGGACTTGGTAATCTATGGAAGTTTCCGTATTTAGCTGGTACACACGGTGGAGGAGCATTTGTAGTTGTTTATTTATTAATAGTACTTTTTGTTGGATTTACTATAATGCTTGGTGAAATGGCTATAGGTAGAAGAACAGGACTTAATGCAATTGGTGCATACAAAATGCTCAGTAAAAAGTTTACTTGGGTTGGTATGGCAGGCGTTTTATCCGGTTTCTTAATTTTAGGATTTTACAATGTTGTTGGTGGCTGGGTTATAAAATATATAGTTCAGTTTGTAATGGGCGGAGTTCAAGGTGATTCAGCTGCATTCTTTGGCGCATTTATTTCTAGTACTGCTGAACCAGTAATTTACGCATTATTATTTGCTGTTGCTACAGCTTTAATAGTTTGGAAGGGTATATCTGGTGGTATAGAAAAAGCAAGTAAAATAATGATGCCAGCACTATTTGTTCTATTAATTGTAGTTATGATTCGTTCCGTAACTCTTCCAGGTGCAGGTGCAGGTCTTGAATATTACTTGAAACCTGATTTCTCAAAATTGACACCAGCAGCAATAGTTGCAGCTTTAGGTCAAGTTTTCTTCTCATTAAGCCTTGGTATGGGTTGCATGATCACTTATGGTAGTTATTTAAGTAAAGATGAAAACTTGGAAAAAGATGCTTTAATAGTTCCTTTCATGGACACAGCAGCAGCTTTATTAGCAGGTTTTGCTATACTTCCAGCAGTATTTGCATTTGGTTTTGAACCAGGAGCTGGTCCTGGACTTATGTTCATAACATTACCACAAGTATTTGCTTCTATGCCTGCAGGAACAATATTCGGAATATTATTCTTCGTATTAGTTCTATTTGCAGCTATAACTTCGTCAATATCATTGCTTGAAGTATGTTGTGCATATGTTATAGATGAATTTAAATGGTCAAGAACAAAAGCTACTTGGATATTATCAGGAATAATATTTGTGTTAACAGCACTTAGCTCATTGTCAATGGGACCTATGTCAGGCTTCTTAATATTCGGAAAGAATTTCTTCGACTTGCTTGATTATATAACAGCTAACATTTTGTTGCCATTAGGTGGATTAATGATGTTAATATTCATCGGATATTTCTGGGGCGTTGATAAAGCTGCAGAAGAAATTGAACAAGGCGGCAAATTCCAATTTAAATTAAAGGGATTCTGGAACATAATGGTTAAGTTTGTTGGACCAATAGCTGTTGGAGTTGTATTCTTAAATATGTTAGGTATAATTAAGTTCTAATAATAAACATAAAGAACCCGCGATGCGGGTTTTTTTATTGTGTCTATTCAATTGGAGGTTCTTGGTGAAATTCATTTCTTGTTTCTGTCTCATCTTTCATTAAGTATAAATGAAATATGTATTCTGCTGCTGCAATAATAGCTGCAAAAATTATTAAACCTGTTGATGAGGTTGAAAAGTTATCAGTAAATATATCAAAAACATAAGCTATTATTGCTGCTATAACACCATCAACAATTGAAGCCAAAGTGTTTCCCAAAGCTGAGAATATAAACAAGTCTCCTAATATATATTTTAATACAGTACCTACTATCGCTATTATAAGTATTATGTTGGTAGGATTCTTATCTATTAATTCAAAGGAAATCCAAGCTGCAAGAAAGGTAGTAATAAACTTAAATAATATTGTCATAGATGTTTTCATAATTTTCTCCATATTAAATTTTTTTCATTAATTTATTTTTATCTATTTTTCAGTAATTATTCTAAACCAATCACAAGCTTCCATCTTTATACAGGATAATAATTAAATTAATTATAATAATATTAAAAACCTACAAAAAGGAGAATGATTATGGCTAAAAACAAATATAAGGAAAAAAATTTGGCTCAGCCAATTGAAAATCACGCAACAGCTGCCTGGGCGAATCAATCGCAATTTAAAGCAGTATCAAAGGTAAACATTCCTGATGATGAACAAGTTGAAAATGCAAGAGATTATGTTAATGAAAATCAAAAATAGATAAACAACTCTAAAGAAAAAGAAAGCACTAAGCTTTCTTTTTCTTAATTATTAAAATACTTCATGCTCCGACAAGGCTTTGTATCTTCTATATCTATCAGCGGCATGTTCACTTGAAATATTAAACATTTCATCAGCTATTTCAGGGAATACATTCTTAAGTTGCGAATAGCGGATTTCACCCTTTATGAATTCCTTGTAATCCTGTGTAGGTTCTTTTGAATCAAGTGAGAATGGATTCTTACCCTGTTCCTTAAGTTCTGGATTGAATCTATACATATGCCAGTATCCAGCATCCACTGCCTTTTTTTCTTCCATCATGCTTGTTCCCATACCAGATTTAATACCATGGTTAATACACGGAGAATAAGCTATTATCAAAGATGGTCCTTTATAATTTTCAGCTTCTTTAATTGCTTTTAAAGTTTGGTTCATGTCAGCTCCCATGGCTATTTGTGCGACATACACATAACCATAGGTCATGGCAATCAATCCTAAGTCCTTCTTTCTTATTTTCTTTCCGGCTGCAGCAAATTTTGCAACTGCTGCTGCAGGAGTAGATTTTGAGCACTGACCTCCGGTATTTGAATAGACCTCGGTATCCATTACCAATAGATTAATGTCTTCACCAGAAGCTATTACATGGTCTAAACCACCATATCCAATATCATAAGCCCAACCGTCGCCTCCAAATGACCATATGGATTTTTTAATCAACTGATCCTTTCTTTTTAAAATTTCCTGAACAAGCTGATTGTCACTGAAATCTTTACCATTAACAGCATTAAGAATCATATCAGTTGCTTTTTTAGAACCTTCTCCATCAAGCCAATTTTCTATCCAGTATGTGAAGGCTTTCTTTAGGTCATCATCTATATTTGTATTAATTGCTTCCTTCATGAGATTTACAAGTCTTTCTCTTATTTGCTTAACTCCAACTTGAAGTCCTAAACCAAATTCAGCTGCATCCTCAAACAAAGGATTAATCCATGCAGGACCTCGACCTTCAGCATTTGTTGAATATGGCATTGAAGGTGCTGATGCTCCATAAATTGAAGAACATCCCGTTGCATTGGATATCATCATTCTGTCACCAAATAATTGAGTAATTAATTTTATATACGGGGTTTCACCGCAGCCTGGACATGCACCTGAAAATTCCATAAGAGGTCTTAAAAACTGACTTCCTTTCACTGAGTATTTATCCATTAAACCTTCTTTAGGTTTTACAGTCACAGCAAATTCCCAGTTTTCTGATTCCATTTCCATTTCGTTTTCAGCAGGCTTCATAATTAATGCTTTGCCCTTAGCCGGACAAATATCAGCACAGTTTGCACATCCTGTGCAGTCCATTGGTGATACTTGAATTCTCCAATGATAGTTTTCTAAACCCTTGCCGATAGGCTTTGCAGTTTTAAATGTATCTGGTTTCCTTCCTTCTTCATCATTATCTAATAAAAATGGTCTTATAGTTGCATGAGGGCAAACATATGAGCATCTGCCACACTGTATACATTTGTCTATCTGCCATTCAGGAACCATTGGAGCAATGCCTCTTTTTTCATATGAAGTTGTTCCGTTAGGGAATGTTCCATCTTCCATTCCTTTAAAAGCACTGACAGGAAGCTCATCGCCTTCATCTCTTGCCATTACTCGTTGAATATTTTTTACGAAGTCTGTTTCTTGTTTTACTGGAAGAGGTTCATCCTTTGCATCTGCCCATGAAGTAGGCACAGCAACTTTAACAAGTGCTTCAATTGACTTATCAACTGCCTTTTTGTTCATTTCAACAATTTCATTACCTTTTTTACCATACATTTCTTCAATGCTGTTTTTTAAATAATCTAGGGCTTCATCGACAGGAAGAACATTGGCAAGCTTGAAAAAAACAGATTGCATGACCATATTTATTCTGTTGCCTAATCCAACCTTACCTGCAATTGATAATGCATCGATAATATAGAAATTAACAGAATTTTTTGATAGAATGTTTTTAATTGATGCAGGAAGCTTTTCATCGAGCTCCTTTTCATTCCATGGGCAGTTTAATACAAATGTTCCGCCTTTCTTAAGCCCTTTTAATAAATCATAATGATAAATGAATGATTTATTGTGACATGCAATATAATCTGCATTAAACACAAGATAAGGGGAACGGATTGGCTCTTTGCCAAATCTAAGGTGTGAAGTAGTTGTTCCACCTGATTTTTTGCTGTCATAGGAAAAATATCCCTGAACATACATATTAGTGTTATCACCAATAATTTTTATTGCAGTTTTGTTTGCTCCAACAGTACCATCAGAACCTAGACCCCATATACGGCATCTTATTGTTCCTTCAGGAGCTGTTTCGATTATTTCACCTTCAGGTAGAGAGGTGTTGTTAATATCGTCTACTATTCCTATTGTGAATCGATCCATTGGCTGGCTTTTCTTTAAGTTCTCATAAACTGCTATAATCTGAGAAGGTCTTGTATCTTTAGATGAAAGTCCATATCTTCCGCCCACAATTAAAGGAGGATTTTCATAATTTTGATATGCCTTTACTATATCTAGATATAAAGGTTCTCCAGTTGAGCCAGGTTCTTTTGTTCTGTCAAGTACAGCAATTTTCTTAACAGTTACAGGTATTGCATCTAATAAATGTTTTTCAGAAAAAGGTCTGTACAAATGAACCTTTATAACGCCTAATTTATCCCCGCGATTAACTCTTAAATAATCAATTGTTTCTCTTATTGTATCAGTAACTGAACCCATTGCGATTATAATACATTCTGCATCTTTGTCACCATAATAATCGAATAACTTGTATTTTCGACCAGTAACTTCACCTAGTTGATTCATACAATCTTGAACAATACCAGGTACCGCTTCAAAAAACGGATTTTGAAGTTCTCGTTGCTGGAAGTAAATATCAGGATTTTGAGCTGTACCTCTAGTAACAGGGTGTTCAGAATTAAGCGCTCTTTGCTTAAATTCTTCAATTGCTTTATTATCAACGAGCTTCTTAATATCCTCATAATCAATTTTTTCAATTTTTTGTATTTCATGAGATGTTCTGAATCCGTCAAAAAAATGAATAAAAGGAAGTCTTGATTTAATTGCAGCCAAATGTGCAACAACCCCTAAATCCATTGTTTCTTGTACATTTGCCGAAGCTAACAAAGAAACACCAGTCTGACGGCATGCCATAACATCCTGGTGATCTCCATAAATTGATAATGCATGAGTTGCAATAGCTCTGGCTGAAACG
>JAQSYS010000141.1 GCA_029256005.1 Sedimentibacter sp. | reverse complement strand
ATTGTACGCCTCAGGGAGATAGAAAAATTTTTGTCTACTTTTCCCTATTCCCATTCCAAATAATCCGCCTGTACCAAGAGCTAATAATGACTGAATAATCTGCCAACCTTCATTTTGTTTGTATTTAAATGGATCGAAAAACACTATAACTCTTGTTATTCTGTACGGCTGCATTGCAATTAATACAGCAATTCCTGCCACAGCTAAACCAAATAAAGCTGCAAGATGACTGATTTTTGCACCTGAACAAAAGAACATAACTATAAGTGTTCCTCCAAGTATTATTGCCGTTGACAAATCATCCTGCATTGCAATCAATAAACAGAACAAACCTATGTATATTAGAGAAGGCAAAAAACCTTTTGAAAAAGAGCTCATATTTTTTCTGTTTTTATTAAAATAGTCAGCCATGTATAAAACGCCACCTATTTTTATTATTTCTGAAGGCTGAAGTGATATTCCGCCGATATTAATCCATCTTTGTGCACCATTG
This sequence comes from Sedimentibacter sp., assembly GCA_029256005.1. GTDB lineage: Bacteria > Bacillota > Clostridia > Tissierellales > Sedimentibacteraceae > Sedimentibacter. The sequence continues at coordinate 7,130 of JAQSYS010000141.1, read as the reverse complement.
GAAGCAATGCCCAGCACAACTGTCAGTAAAGCAAAGCCAATACATGTAATCAAAATTACCTTATTAAATTTTGAATATATCTTGTATGGAATATTTGCAAAAAAAATCATTCCTGCAAGTCCGATAACTGCGGCAATAACCTGTTTTTTTAGAAAATAAAATGGATCTCCATCAAATTTATAGTAACCGTCAGGGTAACTGGAACTATAAACCATCAAAAAACCAAAGAGTACCAATACTACTACAATAAAAACCAAGACCCAGTCAATAGTTCTTCTACTGGATTTCTTTACTGATTCCTCCATAATAATTTACCCTCTCTTTAAAATCTCTTCCTCTAACCTCGTAGTTTGGGTACATGCCCCAGCTGGCACATGCGGGAGATAAAACTACATTATCACCCTTAATGCTTAATTCAAAGCATTTTCTAACTGCTTCATCCATGTTTGAAACATGATATATATTGGTAAACCCATATTTTCTTGCACATTTATCAATATCATCAGCAGTCTGGCCCAATAGCACCAAAGCCTTAACCTTATCATCGAATGCTTTTATAAAATCATCATAAAGAGATTTTTTATCGTAACCGCCTGCTATTAATATTATAGGTTTTTCAATTCCTTGAACTGCCTTTATGGAGGCATCAGGATTTGTTCCTTTAGAATCATTGTAAAATTTAACGTCATTAAATTCACCGCAGAATTCTAAGCGATGTTCAACACCTTTGAAATTCTTCAGTACTAGAGCAATAGTATCAGCATCAATACCAAGTGCCAGTGCAGCACCAGCAGCAGCCATAGCATTTTCCAGGTTATGCGTTCCCGGTATGAAAATATCTTTTGTATTTATTATAAACTCTGTTTTTCCATCATGTTTAAATATCATCTTTCCGTCCTCGACAAATATGCCTGACTCAAGACTTTGTCTTGCACTGAAAAATATTTTATTTGCTTTTATTTTATCGGAATAATTTCTAATAGTTTCATCTTCATAATTTAATATTGCATAATCATTTTCATCTTGATTTATTACGTTTTTAAATTTGGCTTCAACATAATTTTCCAGTGTCAGATGGTAATCCAAATGATCAGGAGTAATGTTTGTAATAATGCTTATGAAAGGTTTGTATTCATATGTTCCTGCAAGTTGAAAACTGCTTACCTCCGCAACCAGTATGTCATTTTTATTTGAATTAAGTGCATCATAAAACATTCCGTACCCTATGTTACCAGTAACCTTAAAGTTTTTACCGCTTTCTTTTACTATCTCCCCAACTAATGTAGTTGTTGTTGTTTTTCCATTTGTACCTGTTATAGATACAATTGTTGCTTCTGTTATTTTGTAGGCAGCTTCTATGTCGCTTATTATCTTGATATTATTTTCTTTCAATTTCTGTATAATGGGTACTTCATATTTTATTCCGGGACTTTTAATAGCTAAATCCAGTCCTTCAAAATGGATTTTATCTATCTCGTTGTTTCCAAAAAAATATTCTGCTTTAATATTTTCTAATTCTTTTAACTTTTCAACTGATTGTATACTTTCGTCAAAAACATATAAATTTGCTCCCATTGTGCTTAATCCCTTAATGCAGGCAATGCCGGAAACTCCAAGTCCAATTACAAGTATATTCTTATTTTCCATTTCAACCTCTTTTCTAAAAAACCCATTACTATATTACCTTTGTTTCCTTCCAGCCGCACATTTCAAAATGATGGTGAAGGGGCGCCATTTTAAATATCCTTTTTTTAGTTCTTTTATAATAAGCCACCTGTATTATTACCGACAATGCCTCTGCAAAATAAATTCCACCGATTATAGGTATTAATAAAATTGTGTTTGAAATAACTGCAAAGGCTGATACTGCTCCTCCCAATGCCAATGATCCTGTGTCACCCATGAATACCTTAGCAGGATTTGCATTGTGTTTTAAAAAACCTAGACATGCTCCAGTCACAGCTGCGCTCATTATTGAAACCCCTTCAAATATTGGGCTTATTTTTATCATACTGTTTGCAATCAGGCTGAATGTAGCCATTACGATCATAGTTACACCAGTGTTCAGTCCATCCAATCCGTCAGTCAAATTTACCGAATTAACAATTCCTACTACTACAAACAAAACAAATGGAATATACAACACTCCTAGATCAATAAATCCGTTAAAAAACGGAATAATCAACTTTGTTCCATATACACTGTATCTGGAACCATACCAAGCAAGCAAAAATGCAAAAATAAACTGCCCGATTATTTTCTGATAAGCTCGAAGTCCCAAATTTCTTTTTAAGACAACCTTTATATAGTCATCAATGAATCCAATAAGACCAAACCCTAATGTGAAAAACAATGATACCCAAATTTCCTGAGTGTAATATCCACTTGTGAATATTGATATTATTACTGCGAGAATAATAATAACACCACCCATAGTTGGAGTTCCGGACTTTTTAAAATGAGACTTAGGCCCTTCCTCCCGGATGCTTTGTCCCACCTTCAGCCGTCTCAAAACTGGTATAACAACCGGTCCTAAGAGCAGCGCAATGAGAAAAGAAACAATTATAACTCTGATGATCTGTAAACTATTTTGCATTTTAAGCTCCTTATTACGGGGACATTCCTTAAAAGCTTCCCCGCAAAGACTATCCCTATTTTAAGGTGTGTCCCTCTTCCTATCTTAATCCTCTTTTTCTTTCAACATCAATAATTGCTTTTTTTGCAATTGATCCTTCATCATACGGTACTTTTTCTACTCCCATATCCTGATAAGGTTCTGTAGATTTTCCCGCTAACAATATTACATCCTTACTCTTTGAATTGTCAATAGCATAATATATGGCTTTATCTCTTTCTATGATGATTTCATATTTACCATCATACTTTTCAACACCTTTTGCTATTTCGAGACATATTTCATATGGGTCCTCAAATCGTGGATTGTCTGAGGTCAATATGCTTAAATCACAATACTTTCCTGCTATTTCTCCCATTGGAGCACGTCTTGCTGAATCTCTCTCTCCACCTGCTCCAAACATAACTATTTTTCTACCTTCAGCAAATTCATTGATTGTATCCATAACCTTTTGCAATCCATCAGGTGTATGTGCAAAATCTAAAATGATTGTGCAGTCCAGATTATTTTCAATCATTTCAAATCTTCCTGTAACACCCTTAATTTTTCCTAATGCTTCAATTATTTTATCGAGATCTGCTCCAAGAACATAAGCTGCACCGAGTGCTCCTAATGAATTAAGCACACTGAACTTTCCGGGAGTATTGACATGAACCTTTTTATCAGTTCCCTGAACATTCAAATCAAACGATGTTCCCATCATGGTTGTTTTTAAGTTTGATGCCTTAATGTCGGCTTTATTATCTATACCAATTGAGATAGCATTTATGTTTTCTTCCTTCAGTTCCCTGTAAAGTCTTTCGCCGTATGGGTCATCTACATTAATAATGTTATTTTTCTTAGTTAGATAAAAAAGTTTTTTCTTTGCCTGATAATAGTTTTCCATCGTCTTATGAAAATCAAGATGGTCGCGAGTAAGATTTGTAAATATTCCCACATCTATGCTAACATCATCAATTCTGTTCAATTCAAGTGCATGTGATGATACCTCCATAAAGCAATGCTCTATACTCTTCCCAACCATCATCGAAAAATATTTTTGCAAATCAACTGCTTCTGGCGTTGTATTATCAACCTTGATTTTTTCACCGTCAATAAGTACACCTATTGTTCCTATTATTCCTGACTTTTCATCAATATAATCATAAATTCCTTTTAACAAATAAGTAGTGCTAGTTTTTCCGTTTGTACCTGTTACTCCGACTATATTAAGTTTTTCAGATGGTTTTCCATATAAAAAATTTGCTGCTGGAGCCATTGATTCTCTTGGTTCTTTAACAATGATAAAATTCCCTTTGCCTTTAATGTCCTCTGGCAAAATCTGACACATAACAGCTGATGCTCCGTTTCCTAAAGCATCAATAATAAACTTATGTCCGTCAGATGTGAATCCTTTTATGGCTACAAAAACATCTCCGTGAGCTACTTTTCTTGAATCATTTGTTATGCCCCTTAATTCAACATTTTCATCACCTAAAAAACTAATATACTCTATTTTTTTAAGAAGACTTTTTATATCCATGTTAATGCTCCTTTATTAATTGTATGTATTATGTGTAATTTTATCATATTTAAAATTTGATTACAATAAATTGTAAAATCATAAAATATCCATTATTTCTAAAAAAAGGAACGCAATTATTGCGTTCCGCCTTTATGATATTAATTTGAATTGTCATTCTGAGGCGAAGCTTAGTGATGCCCTAAATGTGGTAGTTTATTCGCAATGAATTCCCAACAAATAAGTCTTAAGTTATCAATATATTGGGCTGACAATGCGTAATTAATTCAATATCAATGTAACCATTGAATGCCTACCAACCTTTTCTCCTGCTTTCGGGAATTGGGCTTTAATTGTTTTTTCTGCTTCAACTTCTATAGTTATATTGCTTTCAAGACCAGCTTTTATTAATTTATCAGTTGCCTCAGCAATAGAAAGACCCAATAAATCCGGCACTTCAACTGTCTGAGCTTCAACATGCCCTAATTCTTCTTCTGTATAAACAGGTTCAACATCATAGTATTTCATAATGTTTTCCAAAAGGTCTGCTGCAACTGGTCCTGCGACTATACTTCCGTAATAACCTATACTTCTATCCGGTTCATCAACCATTACAAGAGCAACTGCTCTTGGATTATCAACTGGAGCTGTGCCTACAAAAGAAGAAATAAACTTACCATCAACATATTTTCCATCTATAACCTTTTGTGCTGTACCAGATTTTCCGCCAATTCTATAACCAGGTCTGTATGCCTGTTTTGTTCCTGCTTCTGCAGAATCTTTCATTATAGAAAGCATTATATTTGATGTTTCTTCAGAAATAACTCTTCTTCGAACCACTGGTTCAAAATTCTTTTCAACATTACCATCTTCATCTATAAGCTGTTTAACAATTCTAGGCCCCATTAAATTGCCTCCGTTTGTTATGGCAGATACTGCTGTTATAAGCTGGATAGGAGATACTGCAACTCCTTGACCAAAAGCCTGAGTAACTACATCTACATCCTTCATGTTAATTGGTTCTTTGATAAGTCCTAAAGCTTCACCATTCAACATAATGCCGGACTGTTCTTCCAGCCCGAAGGATTTTAAGTACTTATAAAAAGGATCTTTTCCAATATCAAGTCCTATTTGAGCCAATGCATCATTGCATGAGTTTTGAATTGCTTCAGATAAGGTCTGCTCACCGTGTGGACGGTAATATCTCCAGCACTTAATGTTATTGCTGGTAATCTGTCTTACAAATCCATCGCAAAAATAAGTAGAATCTACAGTGGCTGCATTTTCCTCAAGAGCTATAGCAGTGGTTAAAAGTTTAAATGTTGAACCCGGTTCATAAATATCGTTAACAGCAGGGTTTCTCCACATATCAAACCATGCTTTTTGAAGCTCTTCATTAGGTAATGAAGTCCATTCCTGCTGAATGACTTGGTCAATCGGCAACTTTGGATCATTAGGATCATAGTCAGGCTTGGATGCCATTGCCAGAATATCTCCGTTATTTGGATCCATTACAATTATAGTTGCTCTTTTAGCATTATAATCCTTCATTACTTTTTGTGCTGCTGATTCTGCATAGTGCTGTATAACCTCATCAATTGTTAACACAACACCAAGACCATCTTTGGGTTCATAATATTCATTATAACCAAAAGGAAGTTCTCGCCCGTATGCATCTGTGTTTACAACTGTCCTTCCGGGAATACCAGTCAAAAATTCGTTGTAAGTTGCTTCTACACCATAAAGTCCGTTTTGGTCAATATTTGTAAATCCTAGAACATAAGGTGCAAAGTTTCCATATGGATATACACGTTTATTGTCTTCTATTATGTTTATTCCGCTTAACTCGAAATCTCTTATTTTTTGAGCCTGTTCATCTGTAATCCATTTTTTCAAAACAACATATGAGTAGTTTGAAGTAATTTTTTCTAGAACTTCATCATATTCCATCTCCAGTGTTTCTGATAAAACTTTTGCCGTTTCTTCTGGAGTTTTCATATTTACAGGAATAGATTCTGCTACTGTAGATTTATCCGAGTTGAACATTGATTTGTTCATCTTTTTCAGAATTGATGTAATAAAACTGCCGCCATTAGCTTCAGAATCTCCTGCTTGAGCTTCTTCAACTGTTTGTGCGCCTTTTTTAACATCTGCAGGAAAGCATGTTACCGTGCTAGAATTGACGCTTACTGCAAGTTTCTTGCCCTTAGCATCATAAATTGTACCTCTCTTGGCACTAATAGTAATGTCCCTAGACCAATTTTCCATTGCTTGTTTCTTATATTCTTCACCATTAATAATCTGAATAAAACCAAGCCTCACTACCAATGCAATAGTTGCTAAAAAAAAGCAAAGCAAAAATACCAACATTCTTCTCTTATTTTGAAGGTTAGTAGTGCTCCTTATATGCTTCCTCATACGAAACCTCCTTACTGAATGAAACTTACTACCTTGTCAATTATACCTACCAGCATATTTCCATTTCCCTTTAATGCAGCTTTAGTTTCATCTTCCGTAGTCTCTGAGTTTCCATATGTAAAATCTACAAATACAGTTTGTTTTCTTGTGGGATAATTCATTCCTAAATAAGCCTTTGCTAATTCTTCTATAGAATTGGTATTTTTAATGCTCTCCAAAGCAATATTATATGAATCTATGTCATCATTCAATGTGGCTATTTCTTGATTTATAGAATTAAGTTCCATTTGTTTGTCTGTAATGACAGCATAGTTATAAACTATTAAAATTCCAAGAGCAAATGTTATAGCAATCATACTGAAGTTCTTAAAGCTTTCTATAACATTATTATTTTTCTTATTTCGTTTTATTCGCTTTTTCTTTGGAGAATATTCAATTGATTCTTGTCCATAATCAATATCTAAGACTTCTTTTCTTAATGCTGACATTTCTTACACCCTTTCTCCTATTCTTAGCTTTGCACTATGTGCTCTGTGGTTTTCTACTAATTCATCTTCTGATGGAATGATAGGTTTT
>JAQSYS010000140.1 GCA_029256005.1 Sedimentibacter sp. | reverse complement strand
TTTTGTCATGCTGTCCTTCATGAGCTTAGTCTTTAAATATACGATTCTTTCCCAATTAACAACATCTAAATCTGTAGCATGATCTTGTTCATCATGAAGTTTTACAAAAGTTTTTAAAAGTACGATATTGTCATGTATAATTCTTCCCTTAAGCTCATTCTTCCATTTCTGAAGAGTTGATTCCTTAAAAGAATTAATTAGTGCATCAGTAAATACATCGCCATCTTTCAATACCTGTTGTTTAATTCTGTTAGATTCAAAACTGCTTAGATTTTCCCATACTGTTGCAGGAGCTACTCCATAAAACTTGTTTCTTTCTTCTTCATTATACTTTTCGAAAACATCATCTTCACTTCTATATTCTCTGTATTTTTCGAGATATACAGCTTCATCTCCATAATGTTTAGAAATTTCAAGTTCAAGGTCATCGCAACTTAACCCTGCTTCAGTAACTTTTTTTATACCCTCAAGCATTGCTTGATAGGAAGCAGAAATAACGAGGTACGTATTTGAGTATGGATTTGGTGACCTCAACTCAAACCTTATGGCATTCGGATTATTTATATCTCTAATTACACCTACTAAGACTGAACGGTTTCTAGAAGGCGCTTCCTTTGTTCCTCCCAATGAAGTAACAATACATACAGGCGCTTCAAATCCTGGCTTTAACCTATTAAAAGCGTCATTTGTCGCAGTAACTATAGGATTAATCACCTCATAGTTCTTCAATAAGCCCATTAGAGCACCATAGCCTATTTCACTTAAGTAATCCTTTCTGATATCCTTTGGTGTAAACAGATTTATTCTCTTACCACTTTTTAGTTTCAATGCAACTCCCAAATGTGTATGTTCACCATTTCCAGCTACACCTTCTATCGGTTTTGCTTTGAATAAAACTTCAAGTCCATGATGTCTGAATTGATCTTCAATTAACTCTCTCACAAATATTTCGTTGTCCGCTGTTTGAAGGGCTTCGGAAAATCTCCAATCTATCTCGAGCTGTTCCATTACGTGAGTTATTCTTCCCTTAGCATCTATTTTGTTTGCAATTCCCCCAACTTCTTTATGGGCCATCTCCGGCTTTAAGTCGTAGCATTCAAGCTGCTCCATTATTTTTTCAAGTACCGTTCTAACTGTTCCCATTGTTCTTTTCCAGTATTGTTCTTTTAAAACTTGAGAAGTATGTAATTCTTCAAAATCTGCACTTTGTTCAGGAGTTTTAACCCACATTTCAAGTTCTGTTGCTGATGTTAAAAGCACTTCTTCAACATCTTCATACTTAAATTCGTAACTTTCAGTAATTTGGGGATTGTTTTTTAGAATTTCTAAAATTTGATTTTTGAAATTAGTTGTAGCTCTCTTAAGAATTGATCTTGAACAAACTTGTTTGCCGCTGTGGATAATAAAAGAAGGAATTTTCAATGTGCCAACAGGAAGACCGTTTTCATCGTTATAATATTCGTAATTGTAATCAACAAACCAGTTGCAATCTAAATCAGGCAATATATCAACTCTTGCATCATTCAAATCTGCAATTCCCTGAAGCTCAACACTCGAACCATCTGTTTGAATTCCAAACTGAAGCATGTCTTCCATATCTTTTAAAAATAACCTTATCGGTATTTTTTCATCTGTCCCGTTACCGCCTATATCAACACCCATGAATGATACAAATTGGATTTCAGGATGCTCTTCAAGTATTCTAGTTAATTCTGTAATTCCATGATATTCCGGCTTAATTGTGTAAATCATAACCTCAGTTCCCTCCATAATAATTTTATATCGTATTTTAGCACACGAGAATTTCAATTGCAATAAAAATGTATGCACCACAAACGAAATATGCGGATTTTTTTTCCGTTAATATTCGTCTTTCTATTTGCATATATCAATTAATTCAGATGGTTCATATATGATGTAATCTGGTTTATGTTTTTTAAGACTTTCAACGGTATTATATCCCCAGGCAACTGAAGCAATATGGATACCAGTATTCTTAGCGGCATGCACATCACGTATCTCATCACCCACATATAACACTTCATCTAAAGAAAGTCTTTCCTTTTTTATAATTTTTCTCATTTTTGATTCTTTGCCAAACATTGAAGAGCTTGCAATAAAATCAAATATGTCTGCATTTTGTTCATTCAAAAACATCTGTACGTTGGCTTTAGAATTTGTTGTAATAATTGCAGTCTGTATTCCCATATTTTTAAGCTGCAAGACTGTATCAAAAATGTCTTTTTTACATGGCTTAATGTTTTTAATATCCTGTTTTAAAAGGTTTTTTCCTCTTTTAAGAAGAAACGGCAAATATCTTTTCTTTAATTCCACATATGCCATTAATTCTCTCGCACTCATTTTCTTGATATGCCCAAGTTCATCAATTGTAATATTTCTTAAATTATATTTTTCAGCAAGTTTTTGATATATGACAAAATTAACTTCTTCTGTATCTGCTAAAGTTCCGTCAAAATCAAACAAAACATATTTATATTTCACCATAACCCATCCTTAAATAGTAGAAAATTGCAAGTTTATGTTTCTACTATATTATATTTTAAATGTACAGTCAATTTTAACTTTTAAAAAAACTCCTATTTAAGGAGTTTTTACTTTATAATGATCTCATTATTTTACTGCAGCCATTTTCTATAAAGCTCATATATTCATGTTCTTCTATGAGCTGAGGATAATTTACGTCTGGAATGGTATCTTTCAAAAATTCACATATTTGATCTTTAGATTTGTCTATGCATATTCCTTCAATTTCCTTTAAGTTTATGTCCACATTAAATTCTTCGATTTCCTTTTTATAATTATCAAAGAAGTTATTTATTGCCTTGTTATCATAATACTTTAGTATTGATTTAATAGCTGCTACAAGCTCTTCGTCTGTCAAGTCAATATTGTTATGTATCCTAAGCTTGCTGGCGTTAAATTTATAGTATTCATCAAACCACAAATGGCAGTAATATCCCAATATAAATGATTTTTGAACTATATTAAGATTTTTCATATCAAATTTTTCATAAAAATCACGGACATCTATATTCCCATCTTCATCAAGAGTGTGAAAGTCCTCAAAATCATCTTCATTTATTGTGTCCGGAGACATCATTCCTATAATAAAACTAGGTATTTGGATTTTTACTTTTGAATTTTCTATAAATAATTTACCAAAGTGCATGTTAGTACTTATAGGCGGCATTTGTTTTATAAACTCCTTTTAGAAATGTTCTTGTACATTATAACAAATTTATAGCCTTTTGTACAGGATTATTTAAGTTAATACTATTTGAGGAGGCTCAGTAGTTTCTCCTGTCTTAGGATTAACAAAAGCTAACCAATAGCCATGTTCATCATTTTTTCCCTTATTTGAGTATGACCAATTTTTAAAACCTGTAATACCTTTGTAAGGTTGTTCTTCCTTAGTGAATTCACCAGGAACTCCATATATAAATTTTACTATGTCTCCCTTTTCCTTATAAACACCGAAAATATAGTGACCGTATTTTTTCATAAGGCCGCTGCAGGTTGTAACACGGTTAGACATAGGATAAGGATAGTAAGAGCTTATGATTTGACTATAAAACGGCAAAAATCCATTCTTCATTCCTGTTTCATCATATGGCACAAACCACCACTCAAAATCCTTTATTTTTACTGAAAGAGGTTCAACCCTTTTATAATCTTTCAATACACTGTAAAGATTTTCATCAAATCTATTTCTGGACCTGTGCGATTGAGCTTGTGCTTGTGATTCCTCTTCTGGATTCATTTCTTCCTGAGGTGCATCTTCATGTAAATCTACTGCTGAAGATACTGAAGTCTGTTTAATTCTTGGTTCCTCAGTAAAATATGAAGCTTCAGACTTTTCAGCTTTTATTTCTTCAGCTTTTATTTCTTCAGCTTTTATTTCTTCAGCTTCTACATCTTTTTCTTCTATAACTTCTTTATTGCTGATCTTTTCACTTTTAATCTCATTGAAGGTATCAATAATTTCCTGTATTGGTTCATCTTCTATTGGAGCCATTACAGTTTCAACAACATCATCAATAGTTTCATCAAGTTTAGCAACTACATCATTCAATGATTCTTCGTCACCAACTTCAAGCTTTTTGATTTGCTCTAAACTGGATGCATTAAATAAATTAGAATACATTACAATCTTTTTGTCTTTTACAACAGCGCAAACGTTGTAATCTTCAATGGCATTGTTACTTCCAAATGTAAGGAGCTTTTTAAGCATGCCCTTTTTGTTGTTTACTTCACCTAATTTAATTTTATTAATCTTATCCTTGTATAAGAAAACCTCGCTAGTCGTTTTTACATCCCCTAGGTTTTCAACAGAAACAATTATATTTCCTTTGATGCCTCTTATATCCAGACGTACATATCCTCTGGATTTGTCCTGTTTATTTACCGGTTCGAAAAATTTCATTACTCTATAGTTTTTATTATTCATGAATTACCTCCTACAAAAATACCTGTTATAAAAATATATGCCATTGTTTTTGTAAAATTACAGTTTTTGAAATGCTTGACTATATTACTTTTGCAATGTCATATAATGAACTTAAAACAAGCCAATTTTGCGGGAAGTACCTCATTACATTCCAATATCCTACTCCTTCAAAACCATACTCAGAAAATAAATCCAATTTAGCTTCTATGCTTCTTGCATCTTCAAACCAAACCTGATGCTGCCTTCCTTGATTATCATAATAATCAAAAAAAGGTGATTGAGACTGCTCGTCATATTGAATTGGCGAACCTACCTCAGCAGCAAGCTCTACTGCTTCCACATTTGAAACAGAATCGGCTTTTGAAACTCCCTGAACAAACGGCAATATAAAATCATATCCATAGTTTGGTACGCCCATGTATATTTTATCTCTTGGTATTTCTGTTACAGCATAATCCAAAACCTCTCTTACTCTGTTAACCGGAGCAACAGCCATCGCCGGTCCATATGTGTACCCCCATTCATAAGTCATAAGAAGCACTCTGTTTGAAACATCCCCAAGAGCAGGATAATCATGTGCTTCATATAAGAGACCTGGCTGATCTGCTGAAATTTTTGGTGCCAATGCTGTTAATACAGTAAATCCCTCCTGATTGAGGCGGTTGGTTGTGTTTCTTACAAATTCGATAAATTTTTCTCTGTCTTCAGGTGGAATATATTCAAAATCTATATCTAAGCCGTAGTATCCTTTTTCTTTCATGGTTCTTACTATGTTCTCTATCAAGTTGTTTTGAACAGTTGGATTATTTAATATCTGACTGCCTAATTCACTGCTAAAGTTGCCTTGCTCTGTTAAAGTTGAAATTAGCATGAGTGGAGCAACTCCGTAATCTCTTGCTATTCTTATTAATTCTTCATCATCTATTTGAACAAGATTGCCTTCAGGGGTAATCCCGTAAGTGAATAATGTTAAATAAGTTAAATATGGTAG
>JAQSYS010000139.1 GCA_029256005.1 Sedimentibacter sp. | reverse complement strand
TTATGCGAGCAACCTTCTGTAACTTGAATTATTAAACTGCTAGCTTCGCTTGGCGGTCTGTATAATGGCATTGAATACATATTTCTCCTACTTTTCGTATCTGATATTTGCTCCAATATTCTGAAGCTTTTCTATAATATTATCATAGCCTCGTTTTATATGAAAAACCTCTGTTATTTCAGTTTCTCCATCAGCTAACAGCCCAGCAATTATCAATGCTGCTCCAGCTCTTAGGTCAGTTGCCTTAACCTTTGCTCCGCTTAATTTGCTGCTACCTTTCAAAATTGCACTGCTACCTTCTACTTTTACATCCACGCCCATTCTTGAAAGTTCATTTGCATGCATGAATCTGTTTTCAAAAATTGTTTCATGTATAATGCTTGTACCAATAGCTATTGATAGCATTGACATAAACTGTGCCTGCATATCTGTTGGAAATCCAGGATATGGCAATGTCTTAATGTCAACAGGGTTGATTTTTCCGTCAGATATCACCCTTAATTTATCTCCATATTCCAGTACCTGCGCTCCAGCTTCTCTAAGCTTCGCTATAACTGGCTGCAAATGACTTGAAACTACATTTTCTATGGTAACGTCTCCACCGGTTGCCGCAGCTGCAACCATGTAAGTTCCTGCCTCAATTCTGTCAGGTATTACTGTATGTTCAGTTTTATGAAGTTTCTTAACTCCCTTTATTCTGATTGTCTTGGTTCCAGCACCAATTATATTGCCTCCCATACTGTTGATAAAATTAGCCAAATCAACTATTTCAGGTTCTTCTGCAGCGTTTTCGAGTATAGTTTCCCCTTCAGCCAATGTTGCAGCCATCATTATGTTTTCAGTTGCTCCGACACTTGGAAAATCCAAATAGATGTCATTCCCTACAAGTTTTTTAGTTACTGCATGAACATATCCGTTTTCTGATTTTATCTCAGTTCCAAGATATCTGAATCCTTTCAAATGCAAGTCAATAGGTCTTGACCCTATGGCACACCCTCCAGGCATATATATTTTAGCATTTTGGCATCTTGTAAGAAGAGGTCCCATTACAAGAAATGAAGCTCTCATTTTACTTATTAATTCATATGGTGCTTCACAGGTTGTTATATTTTCAGCAGATATTTTTAATGTATTTTTACCCAATCTTTCTACTTTTGCTCCTAATACTTCAAGGAGCTTGCACATCACACGCACATCCTGCAAATTCGGAATATCATGAATTATGCATTCTTCCTCAGACAACAAAGTTGCAGCCAAAATCGGCAGAATAGAATTTTTAGACCCATCAACTCTTATATTCCCATTAAGCCCTAGGCTTTTTTGAACTATTATTCTTTCCATATTTCTCCTTAAAACCCGAATTATATATTGTAAATTAACTATTTTCACGATAATTAATAAAGTTTCAAATAACCTGTACATAATAACACTATTTAATTAATATTTCAATTGTAAATTTTACTTCTTTTTATTAAGAAAAAGGAAATTATTTATTAATATAAATATATGCAAAAAAATAAAAAAGAAAAAAGCGTATGATTAAAATAAAGGGGGACGTTATATTTAAAAGATAGACGCTTTTTTCTTTTTTTATATTATGGGTCATTTTCATTTTTTTATTCATAAAAATTAATTTTTTTATAAAAAGTGCTAAAATTTATTTTTTTATAAATAAATTTTAGCACTTTTTCACTTTCTATTCGTACTTCGTCAATCTTATTTCTGCCTTAAATAAATCTCCGTCAATACTTATTTCAAGTATTCCATCTTGAATTTCCATGAGACTTTTTGCTATTGCGAGACCAAGTCCGTTACCCTCAGAACTTCTGGATTCATCTCCTCTTTTAAATCTTTCCATTAATTCATCAACTGGAATGTTGAGTTCATATGCAGAAATGTTCTTAAAGCTTATAAATACTTCTTTTTCAGTTTCAGATATGTCAATATAGACTCTTGATTCCTGTAGAGCATATTTAAAAATATTTGACAGCAGATTTTCCATTACACGACTTAAAAGTCTTCCGTCTGCCTTGGCAAATATTTTGTCTCTTTCTTGTGTTACCTTAAATACTAATCTCGATTCCTGAATTTTTTCATCAAGTTCTCCTAATATCTGAGCTATCAATGCATTGACATTCACCTTTTCAAAATTAGGTTCAATGCTGCCACTGTTTGCCTTTGCGGCTTCAAATAAATCCTCAGTTAATGTTTTAAGTCTACTTGATTTTCTGTCAAGAACATCAAGATACTTTGGAGCATTTGGAGAGCCAAGCCCTTCTCTTTTCAATAAGTCAACATATGAAATAATTGATGTAAGAGGAGTTTTAATATCATGAGAAACATTTGTAATCAATTCTGTTTTTAGCCTTTCGCTCTTAACCTCGCTTTGAACAGCTATTTTCAAACCGCTGGTCATTGAGTTTATATCTTCCGCCAGCTGTTTAAATTCACCTACACCTTCCAAATTAATTTTAAAGTCATAATCTCCCGCCTTAGCCATCTTAATACCATCCTGAATTATCAGAAATTTCCTGACCTTGATATAAATATAGTAGACTACTCCGGCAGTCAAAGGAATTAATAAAAGCGGAATTTTTGTTGATATGTAAAAAGAAACTCCAATCAATACCATTCCTGCAGCTATGGATTTCATCATCAGAGGTCCTCCAGCTGCAATTCTAGTTATTGCTGATAAAATGTTTAATAAGATACAATAAATTAATGAATGCTTTATTAAAGTTCCATTTTTAATATGTCTTACAATCGATTGAAAAAATATTAAAAATCCTGCAGCTGCTATGGCAGCTGATAAAAGCATTATAAAACGCATCAAGTTTTCACTAGTGAACCTCATGTTAAGAATATTGTAAAACTGCGTTATACATAAAGAAACAATACCAATAATCAAAAACATACTGAAATCTGGATATAAACGGTCAAGTGCTGTCATATGAACCTCTTCATCACCAAAATTTCTTCCGGTTACAACTGTCATATAAACAAAACATGTTAAAACAAGTATTATACTTATTAAAATTATTACTGAATTTCTAATGAGTATTTCTCTATCTGAATTCCACTTTTCCACTCTGCTTAAGAGTCCATCATCAGTAATTGCTGCGTATATTGCTGTTTTCTTTATACCATCTTCTATATCTTCAACCGTATCCAGCAATGATGACGAGTAGCTGCTAAATCCGTTTTCAGGCCTCAGTTCCAGTCCCTTTTTATCAATTAAGATATATACATTTTGTAATTTATAATAGTCTCTGGATGGATTATTTGTATTTGATATCTCATTTGATCCATCTGTTGCAAAATAAAGTAATCCTCCGGGATTATTCAAGTCATTAATGATTTGATCAAAGTTACCTAAGTCGTTCTTTTTTATGATCTTTTTTATCTCATTTATTTCATTGCTTTTTTCAATCCAAAAAGCATCTCTGGAATTATCATTATCTTCTAAGCCTTTTTCAGCAATAAAATTATTGTATAGATTTGTAAGTTGCCAGTTATCTTCAATATCAAGATTTTTTACTGTTCCTCCATTTACTATATAACTTTCACTTTTATAAACTCTTATCAAATGTTCAAGTCGATTTGCAGCATATCGAAGCTCATTGCTCAACGTGTTGCTTTCCATATAGCTTTTTACTGTGATGCTTTCATAATTTTGAACATTCAAATAAATATTCAGCGCTGATGCAGCTCCAATTAAAAAACATATTATCAGCAAAATGAAAGCTGAAATCTTAGTAACAATTCTTCTGCTATATGTCTTCCACTTTGTAACCAACACCCCACACCACCTTCAGGTACTTTGGATTCTTTGGATCTATTTCAATTTTTTCTCTAATTCTTCTGATATGTACAGCCACTGTATTTTCCGGGTTAAATGAAGGTTCATTCCACACAGCCTCATAAATATCATCTATTGAAAAAACTCTTCCCTTGTTTTTTGTGAGAAATAAAAGAATTTTATATTCAACAGGAGTCAGTTTGACAGATTCACCATCTATTGAAATTTCCTTTCTTTCATCATCTATTTCCATACTTCCTGTTTTATAAAAGTTGCTTTTCTCAGATTCAACAGCACCTCCTAAGGATGTGTATCTTCTAAGCTGTGATTTTACCCTTGCTATAAGTTCAAGAGGATTAAACGGTTTTGTAATATAATCATCCGCTCCCATATTAAGTCCTAGAATTATATCAGTTTCTTCTGATTTTGCAGAAAGCATTATTACAGGAATATTTCTAATTTCCCTGATTTTGGTAGTAGTTTTAATACCGTCCATTCCTGGCATCATTATATCCATTATTATTAAATGAATTTCATTGTTTTCTACAGTTTCTATTGCCTGCAATCCGGAATAACACTTTAATATGTTGTATCCTTCATTTTTTAAATAAACTTCAACAGCTTCTACTATTTCTTTATCATCATCGCATACTAATATGTTCATATTGTCCTCCTAGATAAAATACATTATACCACTATATTTTAAAAAACAAACAAAAAATATAGCAGGGCTTTTGCCCCGCTCATATTTTTTATTCAGCTAACTCTATTTTTGATGCATTTATTTGAGCGGGATAGCTTTCCATAATTTCACCATTATATGTTATTTTAACCTTGCTTCCCACAGTAAACTGTGATAAATCTTCCATTACTGCACTATCTTTAGGCACCCTTACTACAATTTTGTCGCTTGATTTTAACTCATCTTCACCCTCATCTGGCTTAACCATAATCGATGTTCCTGAGTTTTCCAGAACAGTTGCAGTTAATGTTGCTTGATTTTTTTCAATATCATTACTTATAATTAATTTAGCAACTAATGTAACAGCAAATGCTAGTACCAAAATAATTACTATCAGAATTATTGATTTTTTGTCCATAAAATTACCTCCTCCATTTAAGACGTAATATGTGTCAAAAAAGTTCGTAATGCTTTATATATTTTCTAGAATAATGGTATTATTTGAAATTTTGAAGACCAGTTTTGACTGCATCAATGACTTCCTGCTCTAAATCAAGCCTATAGTTTCTTGAAACAGTACCTTCTGTCTTCGATGTATCGTAATCCTGTCCATTCCATAAAACTGCAAGTTTAATTTTATCATAATTTGTTATTTTATTAAACATGTCGGCAAACCACTGAGACTTGTTACCCCCTGCTGATGCACAGCTATATTCCGTTATCATCATAGGATAATTGAAGTGATTGACATAATCATAATAAAAGTGATCATATGCTTCTGAAAAACTTCTCCATATCTCACCCTTGTAATAATTGCCTGTGTTATAAGCCGTAAGTCCAATAACATCTACATATTCATTGCCCGGAAAATAATTTAAGTAATGATTATATGCAAAATTCGGAAATGATTTTTCATTAGGATTCCATACAAAAATTAAATTATCTACACCATTCTCCTTGAATTTATCATAAATGTATCTCCAGCAT
>JAQSYS010000138.1 GCA_029256005.1 Sedimentibacter sp. | reverse complement strand
ATCTAATACTGCAACCAACTCATTTTGAATATTATATATACTTATAAAATGCTTACGAGTACTATCTGTAAAAGGTGGTATATCTTCAATATCTCTTTTAACACTTTCCATAGTAATAGGATAATTATTAGATAATTTTGCAAACTCTTCATTACCTTTGTATAAATCTAATATATCTTCATACTTATTATCTTTAATTTCTAAATGATCCAATTTCAATCTTTGTTTGATATCATCTAATAACATTCATCCATTCTCCCTTCAAATTCCTATTTATCGATGAAATAATAAATTGTTAGTCGTAACTTTTTACTGTTGAACATAATTCTACTTATGCGACACTATATATTTTTCCACCTTATTCCTCCTACACTTGTATATAAGTCGTTTTGGTTCGCCATATAATAAAGTTTCATATGCAGACATAGGCTTCACCTCCTATTACTTGGAGTTTTAACCTCCTTTCATCAGGATGTATCAGCCATACCCAGCTCTACCTATTCTGACAATATTTTACAATAATTTATTGAACAATACAAGTAAATGATAGACATAAATGTTATTACTATTGAGACATTCACCCAATGATTTCAGGTTGTGCTATTGTTAATAGCTTATTATAATATCAAAATTCACATCATTGTTTTATCATTTCTTTTCTAATATGTAATCCATTACTACATCTTTATTTTCTATGTAATCATTGATTGTTGGTTTTATGATTATTTCCGGCGTTATAGTATTAGCTCCATCATTAGTTAAATTAAAATACTTAATAGAATAATAGATTGGTATTTTAGAATTAGGGAGTTCGAAAGTTTCTAATTCTCCATATGAATTTGGCGAACCACCGGTATTTTCGCCTATCAATGTAACAGGAACCCTGTCCTTAATATCCAACACAGCCATAACGCCGGAGGAAAAAGTGTCTCTTCCAATTATAATAAAAATATCAATATCAGGTTTATCAGAAGATAATTTAGAAATGCTGTTTAAAAAAGGATTTATAACAGATGAATTTCCTCCTGAATTATGTCTTAAATCAATAACGAACTTTTCAATTTCCAAGCCTTGAATCGATTCAAACATTTTTGTATTAAAGAAATTAAAATTAGCTTCCTTCATATTCGCACAAACATTATATTTGAAATAAAATATTTTCTCATTATTTAAATATTCATTCCAATAATAATCTTCATTATCTTTATCAAAGAAGTAAACATTCCTTTTATCATTTTCTACAACATAGTTGGGCTTTTCTTCATATGATAAAATATTTATATCCTTTTTTATTGTATTTCCATTGCTGTTTTCAAATTCAAATGTAGTCATTTTTTCATCAGGAATAAGTCCTAATCCATACATAAAAACAGGAGTTAACAAATAATCTGGAAGCTGAGCTGTAACCCAACTATCATTTTCATGTGGTATTAATTCCTTTAACTCATCAGTAATTATATGTATATCTGCTCCATTAATACTTTTAACTTTTGTATATAAAATGTCGCTTAAACTCTTATCAGCATTTATCACATATATTTCATCATTGATGCTGTAAAATTTTAATGGATACTTATAACCATCCCAATAATTCATACCTGTATGGGCGTCGCCTATTGAAGCTATTATTTTATTCATTTCGACAAAAACTTGTGTGTTTGTCAATTTATTAACTTGTGTTATTAAGTAATCAATTTTATTATTAAATTCTTCTTTAGTTATTTTATGAAATGGATTTTTATGTTTATTAGTTAATTGAGTTCTTAAATAATCAATATCTTCAATTAGAAGTTCATTCCTTTTTTCATTTGTGTAATCATTCTTCAAAACAACAGTTCTATTATCATTATCAGTATTGTTACACGCAGTTAATATAATAATTGAAATGCATAGTATTATTAATACAATTTTATTATTTCTTGGCATTATACTTCCCCCTATTATGTTTTGTTTTAAGCAGCAGTAATTTATCTTTCTGATATCTTACTTTCCTCTTTAAGACTTAATTTCTTTGAAATTAGTTTTACAAGTGGGACAGCCCACATAACAGTAAATAAAATTAATATAGCCCTAATCCCCCACAACACCTCTTCGAAAACTTGCTCATTGCTAACAAACGAAACTGCAATTAAGACTATCATCATTATTACGGCATACAACAATGAATTAATGACATTTTGATACGCAATTAATTTATCTTCTATGTCAGTATGAATCTCAAACTTACTTTCAGACATTAATGTTTCAATAATTAGCAATTCTTTATTATATGATCCTGGTGATGTTGTTATCTTTCCCCATCCATTTCCCCATGGTCTGAATTTTATCTTTCCAAAAGAGAAATTAATATTTAAATTTTTCGTAAAAACTTTATATTCTAATTCTTCAAATAAATCTTGATACTCTTTGCGCTTGCGTTCTGACATTTGCCCAACCAATTCTACTGCATATTCATATTCATTTGGTGTACACTTTTCAAATTCATAAATAAGTTTACCGCACTTAACAAGTCGATAACCATTTTGGCTCATTTTATTAAGCCATTGCTCTTGACCGTCTATAAAATCAAAAAAATATTTAATAGTTCTCATGGTCATATTCACCTCCTAACGCCAGCTCAACCAACATTGATAAATCTTCTAAACGTTTCTTTTCTTTTATTACTTGCTTTTTTCCAAGTTCAGTGATTATAAACTGTTTTTTTCTGCTATCATCCTCCCCGCAAGGAACTATCCAATTTTTCTTTGAAAGTGTATTAATTGCACCATAAAGTGTTCCTGGACCAAGACTAACTCTTTTATCAGTTCTTTCTTCAATGAACTGCATAATTCCATAACCGTGATTTGGTTTGAATAATGCAAGTAATATTAATAATGTAGTTTCTGTTAATGCTCCACCTTGAACATTGTCTTTCATTTCTCCTCCGTATTACGTTTACTGTAATAATACTATATCATTAAACGTAATAGCTGTCAACAAAAAAAGAAGGCTTTTCTTTTTTCATGCCTTCTTCTAATTATATTGATTTAATTTCTCTTCAAATTGAAACTATATTGATCTTATTATAGGATAAGGACAGTACTTTACAAAAAGTATTCTAGAGCTTCATAACTTATAACAGATCTTCGCAGTTGTATTCGTTTTATTTCTTCGTCATCAAAACCGGCAACGCCTTTCTGTAATAGAAAAGCATTATAACCTCTTTCAATCGCACCATTGTATGTAAATAAGACGCAGTGTTCTACAGCAAACCCACTAACAACAACGCAGTCAACACCTTCGTTCTTAAGAATGCTATCGAGATCTGTTTGCCAAAACGCATTGTTGAAAATCTTATTTACGTAAAAATCATTTTCAGATATAACTAATTCATCTACACATTCAAAACCCTCAGTACCAGGTCCACCCGCTTCAACATCGCGTATGATTATTACAGGAAGATTTTTCATGCGGAAATGTTCACTAATTTCATTAATGTATTCTATTGCATTTTCAAATGATTCCTTGCATGATGTTGATTCTTTACAATTTTTTTGCATATCAACCACTAACAGTGCTACTTTTGACATAAGTCCTCCTACAATGTTATTTTAATGTTCTCATAATTTCATATATTTTACGTGTGGTGTTGATATTTCTGATTGTTATATATTTATATAATGTAGTTCCCACAACTTTCTTCAAACTACTTTTTGTACTATTTCTTCTATCTATTGCCCAAACAATAGCTCCTGACGTATAAATTACAGTTTCTATTTGAGGCTTAATCTTCAATTCAGCAGGCAATTTCCCCTTGTCGATTTCTTCCCATAAAAATAGCACATCACATTTCATATTTTCATCATTTTTCCATGACTCCGGTATGTTTCTCATCATGTTTTCATAGTCATCTATACTACGAACTAATACTTTTATATCCAACTGAAAATCTTCATATATGGCTTTTTGTATCAGGCTTGAAATTTCTATCTTAGTATGTTTCGTATCGGTAAAAATCACATTACCGGAATTAATATAAGTGACCACAGATTCCATTTCTGTACGTTCAAATGTTTGTTTCAGTAATTTCATATCAATTTTGTTTTTTCCACCTACATTTATTCCTCGGAGTAAACCAACATAAACCATACAATTTCTCCTAAAATTTATTATCAAGTGTCATATTAATGATACAATAAAAATAAGATAAAAGCTATGCTTATTTGCTACATCTAACAGAAAAAGTTAATGAAACTATATTATTACCATGTCCTTAAACTTCATTTACAGTTATATTGTTGCTATTAAGTATATTTATTGCCTTTAGTCCGTCACCATTTACATACTCTCCAAATTTATTAAATGACCATTTAACATTACCACTTAAATAATCGATAGATTCTACAAATGCTTTTATTGTAACGTTTGAAATTTTATCAAGCCTGATGTTTACATTGTTGACTCCGTCAAATGTCCACTTGTTATTAAAATCATTAAAAATCAAATCCAAATTGTAGCAATTCATTACCTCCACATCAATATCTTCAGGAAGAAAAATATCGAGATTTCTAATATTTGAATTACCATAATTGCTGTTTATATTATTTACAGTATAAACATATAATGTATTTCCTGATTTTTCATACCTTATATTATCTAATGATGCTAATTCATTTGCTTCTTCCTTAGTTGCAGCATTTACATTCATCCTGCTTACACCACTAATTTTATTGTCCTCTGATGCTCTGATGGCCATATTATTTGCATCGTCAATGATTATCTTATTTATACTTTCATCAATCACATATTCATTTATGGCTTTATCCATGTCGTAATTTACAGTAAGAAACATGCTATTAAATTTATTCATTATGCCACTCTCACGAATTGTAAACATACCTACGTTAACAAATAATATGACGAGAATAACAAATATGCTGAACAAGTCATATTTTATTACAATACCTTCATCCTTGGTTGTGTATCTGTACCATAATACCTCTAACCCTATCAATATTAAAATAAGCGGCCACAATTTTAACACCATACTAAGAGCTGAAAACTCATTAATCTGCGACATAAACAAAATCACTCCGAATAATATTAAAATGATACTCATTGAAATAGTTCCCACTCGTTTAATTTTCATCATTTTGCTCCTCTTGCTTCTCTTCAGCTTCATCGTATTTAGCTATATTTTTTTTATTTCTCACCAGCATATAAATACCTATTAGAATAAATATTAATGATACAGCAGTCGTTTGTATATATCTTCGAATTTCATAGTCAATTAATGGATATAACACTCTTTCAAGCAATATCATCACACCTATTCCAATTAATGCAAAAGCGCTCCATTCTGGCTTTATATCAGGAAAAATCAGCAATTGATTTTTATAATCCTCTTGTGAGCCGTCTGAAATATGCATTGCATCAAAGAAACTATAAAACCATATTAATGGGAGCAAAAACAAAAGCATTGATATTCCCAACCATCCCATGAAGAAAAACTTCCCATTATAGTTAAGCCCTTTTTCTGATATCCAAGATACATGTGTCCAGCACCAGGTATAACTGATAATGCTAGTGAAATACTTTTCTTATTTAAAGCTTTGTCTGGTATTTCCTGAATTGTCTCAGAATTATTATACAACTGTTTTATCTCTACATGTTTCCAAGTTGAGAAAACATCTACTAAGGCAATAAGCCACAATAATAGATATCCAATAACGGTAAGCAACAGAAATTCTGAAATATATGTTACTACAGATAATCCTATACCGCCTGTAACTCCTACAACCAGGAAAATGAAAAATATCAAAGCTCTTTCCTTCAATCCAATATACAAATGTGCCAGTCCAGGTATAAATGACAACATAAATGCTACAATTTTACTTTTATCTTTCATTATTAATCCTCCTATTATTTATATTACTATTTTCAATGCTTAATAAAAAACTTGATGTTGAATCAACAATACTCTTTGAAAAATCAGATACAGTATTTTTATGATTCTCTGTAACTTTTATTGAAGCGGAAATCCTTGGAACCGCATCCACCAAATTAGCATAGAATCCACCAAAAGTTAAAATTATAGTGACTGAAGCAACTGCTGCATAATAACCAAATTGATAATTAAAAGCTTTTTTTACTTGTTTAATTTTAGGTTTATTATTTTGTTTAACTTTTGAAATATTTTTTATAACTTTAGTAGTAAAATCTTCAGGTATAATTTCTTCGGTAATTCCTTCTTCTTTTTCATCAACAAGGGATAAAAAAATCTCCATACATGTATTACAGTTATATAAATGTTGTTCCATCACATCTTGTTTTTCTTTTGTCAACATCTTATTTTTATAAAGCAACCATTCAATGTAATCATAATGTTTCATTTTCTTCCCTCCATTTCTCTTTTAATAATATCTTTGCTCTGTACAGTCTTGATGCTATAGTTTTTAAAGGTACGTCTTCTTCCTTTGCAATCATTTCATAAGATTTTTCATGAAAATAATATTTTTCAATGACTATCCTATAGATTTCTGGCAAATTGCTTAAGGCTCTTTTAAGCACTTCTTTTCTTTCTTTATCAACTAAAAACATTTCCGGATTATCATCATTAGTTACAGTGCTGTCTACAAGTTCCATTGTATTTTCAACTGCTTCTTCTCGAAATTTGCTCTTTTTTCGCCTTATCCAATCAATTGACTTATTAGCAGCTATTTTGCCTATCCATGCCTTAAAATTATCACTTTTATAAGAAGAGAGCGAGGTATGTACTTGCAAAAACACTTCTTGAGCGACATTTTCAGCCTCTCCAAAATCCTTTATAAAACTTAATATTATTGCAAAAATATAATTCTTATAATTATTTACTATTATGGCAAAAGCTTTTTCATTGCCTTCTAGCGATTCTTTTATAAGCAAGTTCTCCCTTTCCATGCCTCCCCTCCTTTCTTTCATTTATTATAACGCAATTAAATTACAAATTACTGCAACAAAATAATAAAATTTAAAAATTATTTGAATACAAGAAAAAACAGCCGACTAAAAGCAAGCTGCATATAATTGTCATGATAATTAATTACGATTAATTGAAAAAACCAAATGAGGCATATCAACGCCATAATAATGTTTTATAAACCTTTCTTTTTCAGTCATGCCATTTCGCTTAGCTACATTTTGAGATGCAATATTGGTGTCACGAATAATTGAAACCACTTCATCTACTCCTAAGGTAACAAATGCATATTCTTTACAAGCAATTGCTGCTTCGGTTGCATAGCCATTATGCCAAAAATCTTTTTGAAATAAATATCCGATTTCAATAGCTTCCTTATTATTATATTCTTGTATTGTGAGCCCACATTGTCCAATCATTTCATCAGTTTCTTTCAAAATTACTGCCCAAAGTCCGAAACCATTATCCTTGTATCGTACAATTTGTTTATCTAACCATTGTTGTGCTTCATCATTATCAAAAGCGTGTTCATAGGCATACATTACATCCTTGTCTTGCAAAATCTTACAAAGCGCTGGAAAATCCGACTGGTTCATTTCTCGCAAATATAATCTTTTTGTTTCTAATATCATCTGAGATCTCCTTACTTTATTATAAACTCTAAATTGTTCAATTAAAACAACCTAAACATTTGGTAGCCTATATAATAAAAAACTTCACGGGATAAAAACATAAATTTACTTTTAGTTGTTTGATACATAGTTGTTGGAGTTGGTGAAGAATATGCTTCTAACCCAAAATCCTCAGCCATTAACATTGCTCTTTTCATATGTAGAGGATCACTTACCAATAAGACAGTTGATAAATTATTTTCTCTGGCAATTTCTGATGCGAACATAATATTTTCCTGTGTTATTGTGGATTCTTCTTCAATATAAATATCCTTTTCAGGAACTGAATGTTCTATGGCATAGTGTTTCGCTACTGCTGATTCAGAAATATCCTCATTTTCACCTTTTCCGCCGGTAAAAATTATTTTATCAACATACCCATTCACATATAGCCAGATTCCATGTTTTATTCTTTCTTCAAATACAGGAGAAGGCTTATCTCCCCATGTAGCTGCCCCTAATACTATAGCTGCATCAGCATTCCTTAGCTCGTATACATTACCGTATGAATATATGCTAACAGAAACAAATAATATGTAAATTAAAATTAATATTAATATAATATAAAGCTTTTTGAACTTCATCATGTTTTCCCATCTATTTCTGTAACTCTTTATTCTTGGTCAAAATAATACCATACTTCTTCTATTAAGTCAAAATTTCCCACACGCTATTCATAAAAAAAGACAGTGCTATTAACACTGTCATACTTTTAATTTGTTATAATGGCAATACCGTCTTGCCATACTCATTGTTAACAACTTGTGCTACAGAATTATATATTGCTGATAAGCCACAGAATATTCCAACCCATCCAGCAAATATTTTAATGCTGTGAATACCTGTGAAATCGCCAAGTGCCAACAGTAAAAATAATATTGTAAGTGATAAAAACACTATTTGTATTCCTCTGTTATGCTTTAATGTTCCTATAAACATGAATGCTGTAAATATACCCCAAAGCAACAAATAAAATCCCATACTCTTTTCATCGGCAGCCTGTATTCCAAATGGCTTAATCCATATTACAATCAATGACCACCAGAAAAATCCGTATGCAGTAAATGCAGTTGCTCCAAATGTATTATTTTTTAAAAATTCCATAATTCCTGCAATAATTTGAGCAGCTCCGCCTAACGCAAAACCCATTGCTACTATAACTATTGATAAAGGCATAATTTCTGCGTTGTGTAAATTTAAAAGCACTGTTGTCATCCCAAATCCTAAAAGTCCAAGTGGTGCAGGATTAGCTATTGATAACATTTGTTTTTCTTTGTCCATGTTTCCTCCAAATATAATAATATTACAAAATCTTTTGTATGATAACATGCACAGGAAACTATTGCAATAAATTTTATTCATTTTTCTAATAATTTATTTTCGAACTACTTATGCATTATTATCATAT
>JAQSYS010000137.1 GCA_029256005.1 Sedimentibacter sp. | reverse complement strand
TATAAAAGATGAATATAAATCATTATGTTGTAGAGTTATAACTAAAGAATGGCAGGGCGATGATTTTAAAAGTGCCGAAAGAAAAAATCACTGTATTACCATTACTGGCAAGGTTGCCAGATGGGTTGCGAATGAATTAATTGAAGATGGAAAAGTACAAGTAAAATAACTTTTAAAAAATAAAACCAGAGATTTCTCTGGTTTTTGTTATATTAAGCAAGTAAGTCATTGGCAGACTTAGTACTGTTACTACCCCACTTTCCGCATCTGTCTCCGAAATAACCTATTATTGAATTGTTTTCATGAATTTTTACAACTTCACATTTGTTTGAGCATCCTTCACATTCGAAGCTTCTTGACATAATGTTGTTGTTTGCAAGCTCAAAACCTCTGAAATTAGTTTTGCCAACTTTTTCTGATGTTTTTTTTGCAATGATTGCAGCACCAATGGCTCCCATCATATTGAAATGCTCAGGAACATATATTTCAAAACCTAGTGCATTTTCAAAGGCCTTTTTCATTCCTATGTTAGCAGCTACACCACCTTGGAATAGCACCTTGGGTTGAATTGTTTTTCCTTTTGCAATGTTGTTTAAATAGTTCCTTACCAATGCATCACATAAGCCTCTGATTATTTCTGATTGATTGTATCCAAGCTGCTGTTTGTGAATCATATCAGATTCTGCAAAAACTGCACATCTTCCTGCTATCCTGACAGATGTTCTTGCCTTTAAAGCATAATCTCCGAATTTTTCTATTGGGATGTCAAGTCTTTCAGCCTGTCTGTCTAAAAATGAACCAGTTCCGGCTGCACACACTGTGTTCATTGCAAAATCAGATACAATACCATTGTTTAGTACTATTATTTTTGAGTCTTGGCCTCCTATTTCTATGATAGTTCTCACATCCTGGTCTATTTCCAAAGCTGCTGTTGCATGGGCAGTAATTTCATTTTTAACGGCATCAGCGCCTATTATGGATGATGCAATCATTCTGCCGCTTCCTGTAGTACCGGCTGCTGCAATGTCTGAGCCATCAAATTTATCTTTTAATAATTTAAATCCATCCTGAATGGCTTTAATAGGATTACCCTTTGTTCTTAAATATATTTTCTCTGCAACTTTCATATTATTATCCAATAATACCAAGTCCGTGCTAACTGAACCTACATCAACACCTAGATAAAACATCTTCACGTCTCCTTTCAAGCAAATCGATAAAAGCTTCTATTCTTGTAATATATCCAGCCTCTCCTGTCATGTCGTCAACTACCAGTGACATAACCGGAAAATCCAAATCTTTTGAAATTGTCGGGAGTATTGATTTAGAAACTATTTCTGGCATGCAGCCCATAGGGAAAATTTGAATTGCTCCGTCAAAGCCCTCATTGCTGGCAGTAACTGCTTCTCCGATACATTCTACTGCATGACCTCCAATTGGGATAGATAAATATTTTTTTGCATTTTTTCTGATTTTATATGAATTTATTTTTAATGGACTTAATGCTGCATTTCTAACCCACCAGCTTGGAGAGAGACCTCTTCTTGATGAAATTCCGTAGTCCATCAGTTTTTCCTCAATATAAAAATTTGAATATGGTTCAATAACAGTATATATCTCTCCAATAATAGCAATTGTTATAGGATTCTTATTTATATCTATAGATATGTATTTTAACTTTTGCTGATAATTTTTCAATATTTTTATCATTTCAATCGGAGTTTTACTTTGCATTGCTTCATTTTTGCATTTATTTAACAAGCTTTTGCACTCACCTTTATTTCGTTCATAACCAGCGTACATATGAGCCATTTCTTCAATTTTATCTATTAAATTTATAACTTGTATTGCATTTAATAGTGCATTAAGTTTTTCGTGAGCCTTTTTATTACTCACACCTGATATTTCATTTATTCTTTTGAATAACTCTTTAATTCCGATGTCCTTTGGATAATCTATCACAATGAAATTTAAATTATATCCTAGTTTTTTCATTAAATTAATTTGAAGCTCACAGTATTCTCCTAGCCTGCAAGGGCCACAGCTCCCTACAAAAATTATAGTGTCTGCTCCCTGCTCTACTGCCTGGACATAATTGCCTATCATTATTTTATATGGTAGGCATATTTCTTCAGGTGAATGAAGAGAGCCAATATCCAATGCTGTCTTATTGTTTTTTGGAGGTATTACATAATCTATTCCAAGACCATCAAGCAAAGCTTTGACAGCCAAGTATACATTACCCATGTGTGGGAATGTTGCTTTCATTTTGTATCCTCCTTTCCAACATATCCGTAAAAGCTTCTACCCTTGTTTCTATTCCTGCTTCTCCGGTATGCTCATCAACTTTTAATGTCAAGAACGGGAAACTCCCTATTCTATCTTTGATAAGTTCTATAATTACAGAATCTATACCACAGTTAAATGATGAAATATAAATTATTCCGTCAACTCTTTTTTCTGTTGCTGCATTAACCGCAAAACCATAATTTTCTCTTGCAAAAGTCCAAAATGGCTTTTTATATAAATTATTTATTTCTAAATTAATTAAAAAATCTTGAGTAAATTCCATTGTCTCAACTGCTACACCCAATTTATTAAGCTTTGAAACTAAATTCATATTTATATAGTTATCATAAATATTGTAAGGGTGTCCTACTAAAGCAATTTTCATATTGTTTAATTTATCATTAATGCCTGTTTGATGATTAATTAAGCTCTCATATGCTTTTTTATAAGCATGTTTGATTTTGAATGTGTCATGTGTTACCCTTGTTCCTGTTGTCTTAGCCCATCGATAAAGAGTATTTTTAGAAATGGCATAAATAGGATCTGTTATTGTAGGAGGCATGTTATCTATGCTGTTTAAAACCATCTCTGGTAAACCGCAGAATTTCGGACATATGAACTCATTTTTATTAAGTTGCATTATTCTCGGTATAACCATTAAATCGCATTTGTCTTTTATTGATACAACATGACCATGAAATATTTTTATGGGAAGACATGCTTCATCAACACAATACTTAACTCCTAAATCTAAAATATCTTTATTTGTATCTTCTGATGTAATTACCTCAGCCCCAAGTTCTTTGAAGAAAGTAATTAAAAAGGGATGGTATTTGTAATATAACAACCCCTTGGGAATTCCTACTATCATATAAACCTCCAAATAAAAAAATATCACAAATTATATTATTCCCATAATTTGTGATATTATTCTAATTTTAATTGTATTTACTATTCTTTAGTTTCTATTGTTCCAATTACAGTGTCTGGGTCATCTTCAAGCTTATATATAAATAATCCCAAGAAACCAAATATTACAACAACTAAAGGCATCATGTAATTAAATATTGCAAAAGGTGCATACTCCCATGCTGTAACTCCTAAAACACCAAAAAGGAAAGCACCACATGTATTCCAGGGAATTAATGATGAAGTAACTGTTCCTGCTCCTTCCAATGTACTTGAAAGCTGCTTTGGATGAAGACCTCTGTCTCTATAAGCCTTATGATACATTCTTCCAGGTAATACTATTGAAATGTATTGTTCAGGCATTGTAGCATTACATCCAATACATGTTAAAACAGTTGTTGCAATCAAACCACCATTTGATTTAATTCCACCTAATATTTTATCGACAATAACTTCAAGTTGTTTTGTTTTTTCCATTATTCCGCCAAACATCATGGCAATGATAGTAAGTGAAATTGAATACATCATTCCGCTTAATCCACCTGCTGAAAGAAGTTCATCAATAACTGCTACACCTGTTTCTGAAGTGAATCCATCATATGCTGCTGTTAAAATTGCTCCAAAATCAGCTCCCTGGAATAAAACACCTTCTATAGCTCCTATAATAATTCCTATAGCTATACCAGGAATTGCTGGCATCTTAAACGCCATTGCTAAAATTACCGCTAAAGGAGGCAATAACAATAAAGGAGAAACATTAAAGTTAGCTGCAATGCCTTCTCTTATTGATGCTATTGCTGTTACGTCAGAACCTGAACCTGCATATTTAAATCCCATTACAAGGAAAGCTGCGAGAGCTATTCCATATGCAACAATTGTTGAAGGCAACATTGCCTTTACATGAGTAAATACATCAGTACCTGATACTGCAGGAGCTAAGTTTGTTGTATCTGATAACGGAGACATTTTATCTCCAAAATATGCACCTGAAATAATAGCGCCAGCTGCAACTGGAGCAGGGATTCCAAGTCCTTTGGAAATGCCCATTAGTGCAATACCAATCGTACCAGCTGTTCCCCAACTAGTACCAGTTGCTAATGATGTTATAGAACATATAATAACTGTTGCAACTAAAAATATGCTTGGTTTTAATATAGCTAATCCGTAATAAATCATGCTTGGTACTACGCCTGATAATAACCATATACCAATTAGAACACCTATAATTGCTAAAATTATTATTGCCTGCAATGCTTGATAAATTCCATCAAACATTGATTTTTCAATTTCATTCCATGTAAATCCTAGCTTGAATGCAATCAACACAGCAAACAATGTTCCAATTAACATCGGAATGTGTGGGTTAGCTTCATACTTTGCAATACCGATTGCCATTACTAAAATTAAAAATCCAAATGATAGCAAAGCTTCCCATAAATATGGTTTTCTAGCTGTCTTTTTTTTGTTCATTAAATACCTCCAAGTATCAATAAATATTTATATATTGTATTTTTAGCAAATATCATACCAACTATTCACAATAATTTTTTGTTAAGTCAATGATATACAAATTTCAACAAATTTATAAATAAAAAAACTTGAAATATTTTATAATAGTATTTCAAGTTATTTTTTTAAGCATTATTTTTCCTACCATGTGCAATTTATTGCCCACATTTATTTGATACCGTATTCTACAAGCTTATTAAACAGTTGTCTTCTACTTATATCCATAATTCTTGCAGACTCACTTATATTTCCGTTACATTTTTCTAATATATATTTAATATATTTTATTTCCGCCACCTGTCTCACATCTTTAAGTGATTTTATTTCTTTGTTTCCTTCATTAAATAATTTTAAATCAGGTAAATCTTCTTTTTTAATTGTACCGTTATCACTCAAAACAACAAGTCTTTCGATTATATTTTTTAATTCTCTTATGTTGCCCGGATAATCATATGTAACCAATAAATCTATTAATCCATCTTCTATTTTATTAATAGTTTTTTTAATATCATTTTGTGCATTCTTGAGAAAAAAATTAATTAAGATGGGTATATCTTCCTTTCGTTCCCTTAACGGAGGAACCTCAATTGCTATTGTATTGATTCTGTAAAACAGGTCCTCTCTGAACTTTCCGTTTTTTATTTCTTCAGCAAGAGTTTTGTTTGTTGCACTTATAAGACGAATATCAACAGAAATGCTTTTATTACTTCCGATTCGTTCAAGAATTCTGCTTTCCAATACTCTCAATAGCTTAACCTGTGTATTGAGAGACAGTTCACCAATTTCATCCAAAAATAATGTTCCATTGTTTGCTTCTTCAAATCTTCCTATTCGTTTTTCAAT